>JAHFAF010000328.1 GCA_023250715.1 Pseudobdellovibrionaceae bacterium
AAGGCACCGCTTTTGCAAACTCTATATATCGGACGTGTGTCTAATTTACTTTAGGGAAAAATGAGCCAACTTTTCGATTCGAGTATCGGGGTGCTCTCAAAGTCGATGGATATGTATCTTCTTCGGCACTCAGTCATCTCCGACAATATTGCTAACGCAGAAACTCCCGGTTTCAAAGCCCGGCGAGTGGATTTCGAGGCAGAGCTTCAAAGAGCGGTGACAGCAAATGAAACCGCCGGAGAGGATCAGGTCTTTCGAGAGCTTTCTTCGCTTCAGCCAGCCGTTTCCGAAGAAATGGGTTCCGAGCGTGGACAGGATCTTAACACCGTGGATATGGACCGAGAAATGGCGGCAATGACGAAGAATGACGTGAAGTATGCATCCGCTACTCAAATGATTTCTAAAAAATTTGCCTTACTGAAATATGCCATTTCGGAAGGGGGTGAAAGGTGAGTGATTTTTTCGATGCCTTGGATGTGAGCGCTTCCGCTCTTAGCGCGGAACGCACTCGGATGAATACCATCTCGAGCAACCTAGCCAACGCACAGACGACGAGAGCCCCTGAAGGCGGGCCGTATCGACGTAAAGATGTGGTTTTTGAGGCGCAGCCCACGCGAAGTTTTGCGAGTGTCCTTGAAGGACAGATGGAAGTTCCTCTCCACCAGGTGAAAGTGGCCGATGTGGTGTCGGATCAGGGCCCTCCAAAACTCCTGCACCAGCCGGAGCACCCGGACGCCAATGCAGAAGGCGATGTTGCCTATCCCAACGTGAATACGATGGAAGAGATGGTGAATCTCATTACGGCTAGCCGCACCTATGAAGCAAATATCACGGCCATCAATGTGTCCAGAAACATGATGAACAAAGCTCTGGAGATCGGGAGGAAATAATGAACTCAATAGACTCCATTGCGTCCACTAGCTTGCGCGAGATCGCTCAAGACCTTGGCGAAATGCGCGCCGGCCAGACCTCGGGCGCCTCGAAAGAGGGCGGCTTTGCGGCCTTTCTCGAAAAATCGGTAGGGGAAGTAAATCAGCTTCTTACGGCTGCGGACAAAAAGAGCGTCGATTTGGCCTCGGGAAAAAGTGAAAACATTCATGAAGCAATGATCTCCTTCGAAAAGGCCGAGACATCTTTGAAACTCATGGTTCAAGCGCGGAACAAGGCTCTGGAGGCCTATCACGAAATCATGCGCATGCAGGTGTAACTCCTAGGGCTGGTCCAGCGAAGCGGACGAGCCCGGGTGGGACTCCTAGGGCTGGTCATCTTGATTTTTTGGCGAAGCGGACGAGCCCCGGTGGGACTCCTAGGGCTGGTCATCTTGATTTTTTGGCGAAGCGGACTAAGTGGGGGCAGAGAAAACTTAGCATATGAATGAAACTCTAAAAAATTATGTAGAGCAGATTCGCGGGTACTTCGAAAGGCTCACACCGCAGAAGCGCTGGGGAGTGGGGGCAGTCGCTACCCTTGTGTTTTTCGCAGGCGCGGCGGGTGTCGTGCTCTGGAAACAGGATCCCTATCAGATTCTCTATACCGATCTTCAGGGCGAGGACGGGCGGGCGGTGGAAAAGAAATTGAGCGAGTTTAGTATTCCGCATCAGAGTGCAGACGAGGGGGCTACCATCTCGGTGCCTTCTAGTCAGGTAGCGAATGCTCGCATGCAGCTTGCTAAGGCCGGTCTTCCGGGGCAGGACGTTGTAGGGTTCGAGAAATTTGATGGCTCCACCCTTGGCATGTCGAGCTATGTCCAAAGAATTCAGTACATCCGCGCCATTCAGGGCGAGCTCACCCGATCCATCCAGCGGCTAGCTGCGGTAAAACGCGCCCGTGTCCATATTAGCGTTCCTCCCAAGAAAACCTTTCTGGAAGATGAAGAGCCTCCTAAAGCCTCCGTGGTCTTGGAGCTTCGTCCTGGCCAGCTGCCCACCAAAAATGAAATGGCCGGAATAGCCCACTTGGTTGCCAGTGCCGTTGAGGGCTTGAAAGTAAATCAGGTCACTATTGTGGATACCAAGGGAAATTTCTTACACCGCCCGGAGGATGCTGGTGCCCCTGGTGCTTCCTCAGCCTTACTGGAATTGCAAAGGTCCATTGAGACAGAATACGAGAAAAGAGTTGAGGACCTTCTGACCCCTGTTGTGGGCGCCGGAAAAGTACGAGCAAAGGTAACGGCTGAAGTTGATCAGTCCAGAACCAATACCACCGAGGAGACTTTCGATCCGGATAGGGCGGTCGTTAAAAATAATATTAAGAACGATGAGGTTTCTAGCGGAAGTCGTCCAAATCCGATCGGAATTCCCGGAAGCCGATCTAACCTTCCGGGAACCGAGCCCTCCCAGAACCCCGGAGTCCCCGTTGCCACGAATTCGAATGAAAAAAACATGTCAAATACAAGCTACTCGATCCCGAGAAAAATTTCGGTCATCGATAAGCCCTCCGGAAATATCAAGCGCCTGACAGTCGCCGTGGTTGTCGATGGTGTCTACAAGAAGGGAACGAACGGTCAGGAAGTATTTTCCCCGCGCACTGAAGACGAGTTGAAGCGCCTTCAGGATCTTGTTTCCAATGCGGTTGGAATCGATTCACAGCGCCGCGATAGCGTGACGGTTAACTCAATGCCATTTCGTACAAATGAACTGGCGCCATCGGTCGATATGGAAAATGCACCCTGGTGGCAGCGAGAGGAGTTCATTTCTCAGCTGATGCGCAATGCTCTTTTGGGTGGTGTGATCCTTCTTTTCTTCCTTCTCGTTCTTCGGCCCTTCTTGAAATGGATTTTAGTCTCCGATGTGTCTACGGAAATTTCAACTCTGCCTAAAACCATCGCAGAAATTGAAGCCGGTCGCCGCGAGGATGGCTTAGCCGCGCTTGGAAAATCAACAATGGCGATGACGGAACAAGGAGAGCCCATCGACAAAATGGAAGAGGAGGACTTGAAGAAGAAAATTTCTGAGCGCATGACCCAGTCCCCACGTAAGGGACTTCGTATTGTTCAGGACTGGATCGAAGAGGAAAGCGTCAATGAATCGCCTAAGGTGGAGGGAATCGCTGCATGAGTCGCCCAAATCCTAAAAAAGCCTCCCTTTCCGGAGTTGAGAAGACGGCCATTTTGATGAATGTTCTTGGCAAGGAGCAGTCGTACGAGCTCATGAAGGGGATGAAGGATCCGGATGTCCGCATATTGCTCAAGGTAATGAGCAATATGAAAAAGGCCCCGATTCACCTCATTAATTCGGTTCTAAGAGAGTTTCTCCATAAGCTCAGCGAGCGAGAGGAGATCATTTTCGAGGAAAATCTCACTACTCCTGAGCTTGTCAGCCAAGGTTTGGGGGAGGATCGGGCGAAAACCATTTTCGGTACGTTAAAGGCCGTAAACCTGGTGCAACGAAAGCATCTTACGGTGCTGGATGCAGTGGATCCAAAGTCACTAGCGGAATTTCTTGTGGAAGAGCATCCACAGACTATTGCTCTCGTTGTTGCTCATATGGATTTAAACAAACAGATACAGATGCTGAAACACTTTCCGGATTCTATCCGTCCGGAAGTGATCTTACGCATGGCTAATATCGAATATGTATCTCCGGAAAAGGTGGACGAACTCGATCAGGTGCTCAAGAAGGAACTCCTCGGCATGGGCAAGGTCCAGAGAAACCAGTTTGGTGGGATCGCTGCCGTCGCGGATTTAGTGAATAACCTGGATAAGAAGACCATGAATTCAGTCATGACCCGTCTTGAGGATAAGGATCCCATCCTTGCGGAAGAGATTCGGCAGCACATGTTTACCTTCACAGACATCGCCAAGATCGACGATCGCGGAATCCAGCAAATACTGCGGGAAGTTGCGAACGACAAGTTGATTCTGGCGCTAAAAAGCGCACCCGAAGAGCTTCGAGAGAGAATATTTCACTCGATGTCGGAGCGCGCTGCTCAACTTTTAAAAGAAGATCTCGAAGCCCTTGGTCCTCAGAGAGTCTCGGACGTTGAATCAGCTCAACGAGAAATCGTAAAGACCGTAAAACGTCTTGAGGAAGAGGGAAAGATCATCATTGGAGCCTCGGATGAACAAGAAGTCATCCCCTGACGATGCAGAGAACCCGGAGTTTCACGCCGTGTTTTTTACACCGGAAGGGAAAACATCGACTCTGCAGGGAAGCTACAATCCCGCTTCGCAGGGTTTCGACATGCAGGGGGAAATATGGGAAGCGATGCTCGTGGACCCCAGTCTGAGAACGAGACTCGATGAGTGGGTCGAGAAAAAATCTTCGGAAAAAATTGAGGCCGCTCTAAAGGAATTGGGCACATCGGTGGAGGAACAGGCGCGCAAGACGGGGTTTGAATTGGGCCGGACTCAAGCCGTTGCTGAAGCCGTGGAAAACGAGGACCGGCTCAAAATAATTTGTGAGGAGCTAATTTCCCAGACCTCTCAAATATTACATAATCATGAAAAAATTTGGATAGAGGCCTTGCATCGGGTTCTGCATTCTTTTTTGGTCGATGCTCCAAAGGCGAGCGCGGAAATGATCGAAAAATGGGTGGAGGGCCAACGCCAGGAGTTTTTTCGTCAGGGAAAAGTGGTGATTTACGTCTCCCCGGAAGATTTTGGGGGGAGTCTTCCCTTTTCGGAAGCTGGAAAATGGGAATGGCGACTTGATACCTCCTTGAAAGCGCGTGAGATTCGCGCGGAGGCTGAAGGCTCCGGGATATTCTTTTCCCCGGACCAGCAGTGGAAACGCTTGGAAGAAATGATGGATAGAGCCATCCGAGGGACTCAATGAACCTGGAGAAGCTTTCCCGTGGAATTCTTGGCGAACCTTTCGTGCAAACTTATGGCAGGGTCCTGCGCGTTCAACGCGACTCGATTCGCGTATTTATTCCTCGGGTGAAAGTCGGAGCTCTCTGTGAAGTTGAATCCTCGGGCGGGAAAATACCGGTGGAAATCGTGAGTTTGGATCCGAGCGGGCACGTGGCCATGCCGCTCGATGATTTAGGTGGGGTAGAGCTTGGAAATTTAGTGTGGGTAAAGGAAGAGACCTCAACCTTGAATGTGGGTGAGGAGCTTTTGGGTCAAGTGGTGGACTCCCGCTGTATGCCTTACTCTGGAGGGGAGCTGCACCTCGCTGATAGATTGCCTCTTTATGGAACTTCATTGAACCCGA
>JAHFAF010000329.1 GCA_023250715.1 Pseudobdellovibrionaceae bacterium
TCGCCGGGCTTTGAACCCGGGAGTTTCTGCGTTAGCAATGTTGTCGGAGATGACTGAGTGCCGAAGGAGATACATATCCATCGACTTTGAGAGCACCCCGATACTCGAATCGAAAAGTTGGCTCATTTTTCCCTAAAGTAAATTAGACACACGTCCGATATATAGAGTTTGCAAAAGCGGTGCCTTTGCTTTCCTGCATGAAATCGACACCTCAGCGCTCAAAAGAGGAAGTTTCTTCCACAAAAGCGGCAAAAAATTCCTTTTTCTAGCGCCCTTCATACTCCTTCAATTTATTTCGAAGCGTTCGAACACTAATTCCAAGGGTTCTCGCCGCATCGACTCGACTTCCTTGCGTTTGCTGAAGAACCTCCAAAATATGATCACGCTCCACCTCGGCCAGAGTGACAGGCGATTCCTTAGTGGAAGCGGAGTAGTCGAGAAGCTCCACATGCCTCGCCTCAAGGGTTGACCCATCGGCAAGAAGCACCGCTCTTTCGACGACATTCTGAAGTTCTCGGATATTTCCTGGCCAGGTGTATTGGATCAATTTTTCCAGTGCCTGCGAGTTCAAATGAGCGACCTTCCTCTCATTTCGCATCGCGATCTGTTTTAGAAACTCTTCTGCAAGCGCCTGAATCATCCTTGGACGATCTCGCAAAGGCGCGCAGTCGACGCGGATCACGTTCAACCGATAAAAAAGGTCCGGGCGGAAGCGATCGCAATTCATCAATTCGCGCAGGTCACGATTTGTCGTTGCAATGATGCGTGTGTCGATGGCGATCGCATCTCTCGCTCCAAGGCGATCCACTTCGCCCTCTTGCAGGACTCGGAGGAGCTTTGCTTGAAGGGCCGTTGGCATTTCGCTCACTTCATCGAGAAGAAGGGTTCCCCCACTTGCTCTTTCGAACTTTCCAATTCTTTGCTGGATGGCACCCGTGAACGCGCCCCTCTCAAAACCGAAAAGTTCCGCCTCCATTAACCCTTCTGGAATTGCAGCGCAATTTACCGAAACAAAAGCCCCACGCGCGCGCACACTCTTGTCATGAATGTAACGTGCAATTAGCTCTTTTCCAGTACCACTCTCGCCGCAGAGAAGTACGGCGGCCTGGGACTGAGCGGCGCGATTGGCCATCTCGATGGTGGTGGCCATAAGCTCATCCGCAACGACCATAGAACGATTGTGAAAGCGAAGAAGGGTCATGGTTATCTTCCCCAATGTGTTGATGTCGGGATTTATCGGAGTGATTTGACTTCTTGACGAGCGAGCGGACTCCAGAAGGGGTCCTTTCGACCCACTAATTCTAGAAAAATTTCTTTTGCTTGGGCATTTCGCTTTTCCTTTAAAAGAGCCTTTCCCAGTCGATAGCGTGCCTCTTCGGATGATTTCCCGTCGGGTTCTTCTTTCAATCCGTTTTCGTAAGCTTCAATGGCGGACTTAAGTTGACCCGTTTCGGAAAAAGATCTGCCGGCCATGAAGTGAAATGGCGCTAACTCCTTAGGCTCTTGAATCGACTCCTTCGCCCAACTCAAGACCTCCGGCGCTTGCTTCCAAAGTTTGCCGGCGGAAGCGATTTCTAAAAGCGTTTCGAGATGTTTCCGGCGACGCTCTCCCTTGAAGAGGGAGAGAAGTTCTTTCCCATCCAGGTACGCCTTCGCAAAATTTTTGGTATCAACAAAGAGCCCCATCCTACCCTCGAGGGCTTGATCTTTTAGCCCCTGACCCTCGACCTTAGAATAGGCCGTTTCGGCCTCACCAAATTTCCTTAGCTTTCGATAGGATTCGGCGGTGACGAGCCAAAGCCTCGACTGGAGATCTTCTGGAAGCCTCGGATCAACGGAAGCGGGACTTCTTCCCCCTTTTTGAACATCCATTATTTTTTTCAGGCGTATGGAATCACTCATGTCCAACGCAAGCTTTGCCCAAAGCAGATGGAATTCGGGCTCGATGAAGGGAGTCAACGCCTTCTCCTTCTTTAAAAGAAGGTAGGCAGGACTCTCCTGCGGCTCGCCCTCGAAGTCCAAGACCCAATCCGCGAGAAGCTCTCCGACTTTGAGCTTAGCTTCCCATTCGGGGCCATTTGAATCCCAGATTGACGAGTTTCGCCATTGCTCAAGTTTATCTATAGCGGCGATAAAATCGTCCTCCTTCATGTACTGCTCGAACCGGCGCACGATCATTTGATTGTAGAACGTTCGAGCCGGCGCCTCGTACTCGGTTCCCTTCAACCACAGTCGGAATGCCGCCTCAATGGGCTCGAATATCTCCATGTCGCTTTTGCGACGGCTTTCATCATCGGCAAGGATCGCAGTTTCTACTTCACTCTTCAGAATCTTGAGTAATCGATCCCGCACAAAATTAGCTAGCTCCCCCCCACTCAAGCGAAAGTCTGCCTTTTCCGTGAGCCGAACTAGATAATCCATTGCCGATTTTTCCCCGGCATCCAACAGCGCAAGCCCCTTCTCTAGATAAGCCAAGGACCTCCAGGACTCATTCTGGATCTCATCGATGTGCTCATCGATTACTTTAAGCCGGCGCTGATACTCGATTCTTGGGAAGGTGGGCAACCCGATGAGAAGCCCATGGATATAACTAAACCTGCCTACGTCGGTATGGGGAGACTGCTCCTTTGTAGCCAGGTATAACCCTGCCGCCTTTTCCCACGCGGGCTCCGTACGAAATACAATATCCGCCATGCGCTTCACCGCATGGGCCATACACTTAGCATCCTTGCTTTCCACCTTTATGAACTCATCGAAAAAGAATTTCGCCGAGGCATATTGCCCCTGGCGATACTTAATTTCTCCAATATTGTAGTAGGCGGAGGGAAAGAATCTTGTCACGAACGAATCTTGATCCTCAATCACCTTTTCGTAGAGCTGCTCCGCCTTGGGAAGTCCCTGAAGCCATTCAGAGTCGGCCCTTCGAACCATTGCACCTACTTTGAGTCTTTGATTCGTACACTTATCGACGACAGTCTTGTATTTTCCCATTGCACTATCCCACGAGCGCAGTAGAAAATTTGCCTCGGCATCCCCCATGACAAAGACGCAATACAGAGGGTGCTCAGCATAGTCCTTCTCAGCGGATTGAAAAAATGCCAGAGATTTCTGAAAGACTCCATTCTTCAGGAAGAAGGACCCGGCTGTCGCTCGCAGCACAGGGGTGAGTTCGGATTTCGGGTAGGTCAGAAGAAGTTCTCTAAGGTGGCGCTCGGCTTCCTTGGACTTCAAGCCATCATCGCGCTGGATGCGATCGAACTCCGATTGAGTGAAAAGAAAGGCCCCAGCCTCTAGAAGCGGACTCTCTGGATAAAGCCGCCGAAACTCTCTCCATTTTTGGTCTAGCGCCTCCCAATGTCCCCGACGATAGTGGCCGATCATCTGATTGTAGTCTTCACGACCCGGGAGATCATTTGCAATTTCGACGAAATACTCTCTGGCAACGGAGAGATCTATCTTTCCCTCGCAGTAAGGGTGGGGCAAATCGAGGACTTTGAGGTATTGAAACGGATCAGGTGCTTTACGATCAACAGCATGCGTTAAGTCAGCACAGAAAAAGCCTACTAAAAGAATGAGGGGGTAGAGGTGGGACACGGTAGATGAGTTACAAAGCAAAGGCCGTGCCGAACTCGCGAAGGAAAAAACCCAGCAGTTGTCACACTTGGGAAGCTGAGTCGCGACGGCGTTTGTGTCACGCCGTCAAAACTCCGACGCCTTGGAAAAGGCACGGCATCCCTTTTTCCAGACCGAAAGAACCGATCGTGTCTTTCCCTCCATAATCTGGGGAAACTTGCCGATAAGAAAACAGCATCTTGCCGTACAAAGGATTAGTTTGAGATAGGTATAACACGATGTTTCAACCTCGAGCGCGCACACCTTGGATGAAAGCATGGCTAGGGCTTTTCATCGCCCTCGCCTTTTCGCGCTGTGCTCTATTTGGAGGCGGGGGGGGGAATCTCCCCAAAGCCAAAGGTTATGACGTCGATCCTCCCGACGGCTGGCAAGAAATGGACAAAGCGGATAGTGACCGGGCCTATCGCCTGGGCGCGGGTGGAGTGGTCACGCTCAATAGCTCATGCACGCGGAACAGTCAGGCCCCGCTCGAAGTGCTCACGAAGCATCTGCTCTTTGGTGCGCGCAATGTGCAGTACGTCGATCGGCAGAAAATTAGCGTTTCTGGAACGGAAGGACTTTTTTCACGAGTTAGCGCAACGACAGAAGGTGTGCCGTTTCACCTTTTGCTTTTTGTATTGCCGAAAAATGGATGCATTTTTGATTTCAGCCTAGTGAGCCAGAAGGAAGTATCCGATGGAGACACCAAAGAATTCTTAGTATTCATAAAGAGTTTCAAATATGGAAGCAAGTAATGCAGGGGCCAAGCTCTTCGAAGTGACGGGAAAACGCTCGTTTTCCGCTTTTATGCACTTCGTGGAGGTCTTAGGAGGCACAACCAATCTTTTCTATGCAACTCTGCGAGTACTTTTTCGGCCGCCCTTTTATCCCGGGCTCTTTCTCGAGCAATGTTATTCGCTAGGGGTAAAGAGCCTTTCCCTTACCATGATCACCGCTTTATCGACGGGAATGGTGATGTCGTTACAATTTGGTCTCGGCTTGGAGAGATTCGGTGGAAAACTTTACGTCCCCAAAGTAGTAGGGCTTTCTATCATGCGAGAGCTTGGGCCGGTTCTTACCTGCCTCATGCTGGCTGGCCGCGTGGGTTCCGGAATTGCCGCGGAGATAGGTTCGATGAACGTTACCCAACAGGTAGACGCCATCCGGGCTCTTGGCACCGACCCGTTGAAGCGGATTGTAATCCCACGCGTTCTTGCGATGCTACTCTTGGCGCCGCTCTTGACGATTCTCGCCGACCTTGTCGGTGTTTTTGGAGGCATGTACCTCTCCTACTTCGAACTGCATCTGAACCCGAGCTTTTACTTTCAAAATGCGGTGGTGGCATTGCGAACTTCTGATTTTCTAGTGGGCGTCGGCAAGACTGTTTTTTTCGGCCTGATTATAGGGCTCACGGGTTGCTATTACGGCCTGAGTACACAGGGCGGTACTCAAGGAGTGGGACAATCCACCACTCGCGCCGTTGTGACCTCTTCCATTCTCATTACCATCATGGATTTCGTATTGACCA
>JAHFAF010000330.1 GCA_023250715.1 Pseudobdellovibrionaceae bacterium
ATTTTCAAAGAAACAAAAAGAAGGGCGCCTCGAGGTCTTTGCCCTCTCTCTTACTCGACCTGAAAATTCGGATGAAGACAATCTGCTGCAGTCCTTAGTGGGAGACAAAAGAAGCCACCACAACGGAAATTATTTTCCTTTTGCCGTGGAGGCCATTCGGCGGGCGACCCAATGGGCGGACTTGATCTATTCCTCCCACATCGGACTGAGCCAAATCCGTCTGTTGGTCCCTAAACCTTCGCTCAAAATGGTGACCTTCATTCACGGAACGGAAGTTTGGCTCCAGCTCCCACTTCGAAAACAACTGGCCCTTAGAATGAGCAATCGAATTTTATCGAATACGCTCTTTACGTCCAATCGCTGCAAGGAGATCAACCCCTCGTTTTCGGGCGCCCTCCCTTGCCATCTCGGAGTGGCTACAAAGACGATATCGAAAAGCAATAAGTTAACTGCCAATAGACAAGACATCGTTGCCGTTGGCCGGATGAATACGGGAGAGGATGATGGAAAAGGACATCCCATTCTTTTTAAGGCGATGGAAGCCGTCATCCGGGAAGTGCCTTCGGCTCGTCTTTTTGTCGTGGGAGCGGGATCCCTCTTAACGTCTTATCGGGAATTGGTAAGCCATTCGTCCGCTGTGGACCATATTCATTTCCTGGGCAAGCTACCTGAAGAAGAGCTTCTTTCCCTTTACGATCAAGCGGGAATCTTTTGCCTTCCCAGCCAGCAAGAAGGGTTTGGATTGGTCTTTATCGAAGCTATGCGAGCTGGCCTACCCGTCATCGCGAGTGCTGGCACCTCGGCAGAAGAAATCATTGAAAATGAAAAAACGGGCCTTTTAGTCGAACCAGGAATTCCGAATTACCTTTCCGCCGCCTTGATCCGCATTCTTAAAGACGATGGATTACGGGAAAAACTTGGAAAAAACGGAAAGGATCGATTTCAAGAGCACTTCACCGAGGACCATTTTCATCAGCGGCTCTGGGCGCTTCTAGAGCCCCTACTCTGACCAACGCCCGCCCGTTTCCTTCGCGGCAATAAAAGTGGCCCTTTCGATGGTTCCTTCGGCAGGGTTTGAAGTACACACCGAAAGGGCCGGAGAAGTTGTTAACTGCCTGCTTCAGGTTCATAGCCAGACGCCGCTTGGGTTACATTTTTGCAAGGGCCTTTTCCAGACGGCCCTGATTGGGCTCCACCCGAGGCATGTCGAAGGAGATCATCGAAGGAGTTAGCTGAGTCAGCACTAAAAATAGAACCCGTGCGAACAGCGTCGTGATGACGTTGCGCTAGTTGCTGCATGACCACTTCTTCGACCCCGCCACTAAATTGAGCAGCAAGGGGGACAACGCGAATCGCTCCATCGGATCGGGGCCAGAGAACATTTCCGCCATTAATTTTTGGCTCACCGATCTTGTCGCCAAGAGAAACCGTTTCTACGCGCAAGGAGCTTCTACCCTGCTCGAACTCGCCCGTAATCCAGGCTTCCGCCATATGCAGACCTAAGGGAGAAATGTTCATCAGATCGACTGGGGTGTCGGGGTTGAAGGAGTCGGTAACACCCTTCCCCTTAGCCATAATCCAAGCGAAATTTCGGCTCCAGTTCTTCCAGTGTTCGTTAATCGCACGCACCGCAGCCGAATCGTTGGATCCAAGTGAAAGTGCATTGAATGCCACCTGGCCGTTTCCTATTTTTCCATCCTTGGAAGAGATAAAGGCTCCTCCAAACTCATCCGAAGAAAAAACAATCGTGGAATCTTTCTTCTCGCCCAAAGCGTTAATCCCGCCCAATACTTCCTCGGGGTGCGCAAGCCAATTACGAGAAGGAATCCAAGGTGCAGGGTCTCCTTCTGCCTTGGGCTTTCCGTAGCGGCCACCACCCATCGTCGAGACAAATCCTAAGTGTTCTTTGATATCGGCATTCGTTCCCATCGCCCGGAACAAATCGACTCCCTCGCCGTAGACGATGTAGTCGACCTTGCTTCCTCTAGATTGTGCCGAGGCAGCGGCCTTTTTCATGATTTGCTCGGCACTCAAGCGGAAGCGATCGGGGGCTTCGGGCAAGTCCTTGAACGCCCTCACTCCTTGATGGTTCTCGTTGTAAAAAGCAAGCTCGAGCTTGAAGTTCGGAGCGGTGATGCTTTCGATCTCACCTTCCTTGTACTTCATGCCGGCAGCAACGGGGATGTACTCGATGCCGAGATCCCCGAGCACGTTCCTTAGCGCTTTAGCAACCTCATCGGATTGGAAGCCTTCGGCGATGATTCCGCCGTGCGCAAGGGCACTTCGGCCCTTTTCCGTTGATAGAATGCGAAGAAGACCAAAGTAATCGTCCGGGGAGTTCTTAAAGATAATCACCAAACCATGATCCGACGCTGCTTGAGTATTGATTCGAACCCCAAGGCCCGTTGCGAGCCCCGCCGGCACGGTATAAGTAGATTTTCCGAAGTCCTCTGTGGGAGGAAGACGATTCGGGTCCGAGGCAAGGGCCAGCTGTTTTCTGAGCAATCCCATTCCATCGATGCTATGGAGATCGTTCACGTGGGTACTTCCACCGGTAAGATTAAAGTTGATCGGATTCGCTACTACACCCGTGGTTTTTGCGGACAAATGCGTGTCTCTAAAGTCCATTTGCGCCAATTGCTCATCCGTGGCTAGCGACATTTCGGCGACGAGAGAGTCCGCGATGTAGTACCCTGTCGCGGCTCTGGGATCCGGAAAGCTGGAGGGGATCCAACGATCCGATTCCGAGCCCAATCCAACGCCGACGTCTTTCATCGCTGCGTGATACCAAGCAAGACCGTACTCCTTCGTGGAGTGTTGAATGAGGCTCAATACAGGATCTCCCTGCATCACCTGATTCAATGCCGTGCGAATCTCTCCACCCTCTCCGGTCAGGGGAATATAGCCTCCAGGGAGACTTGAGCGTTGCTGAACCGTATCGGTGGGAATGTGATTGAAGCGTCGAAAAAATCCTTGTCCCCTAAGATCCAAAAGATCCGTCACAGCCTTTGAAGCCCCTCGGCCGTTGTAAGGGGTGGCCACCGTGCCATCGGGAAGAACTTTGTACAGTCCCATCGCACTGAAATCACCCAGCGCTGCTATTGCCGCCCCCTTATCCAGATTGATCGCTTTGACGAGATCGACCGGGTTGCAAAGATCCACGATATCGATTTTTTGACCGGTGGGCACCGCCTTGAGGATTTTAGAAACCTGTTGGGCAGCGTCTCCGTTCACGCCCATTTGCCCAGCATAACCTGCGATGTCGGACGTTCTGACGAGGGGATATCCTTCGAGCTCGTTCGCAGCCGCAAACGCAGTCACCGGATCTCCCGCCATATTCACGCTAGTTCCAGCGTACACCGGGATATTCAAACCATAACCGGCAATCGCTTGCCTCACGCTCGCGGCCTTAAGCTGTGTGTTTCCGGTGGAAACCACAATCGCCAACACGGAATCACGCGCCTCAGGGTCTCTTAAGATTCTTAGGAGCGCGTACTTATCGTCGTCCAGATCATCCGTGAAGATGATTTTCTTGTTTGGTGGTGCAGCCTGCACCACCAGGGAGCAAAAAAAGGTGAGGAGTAGGAAGAAAAAAACAGTCTTCCTTTGGGGGGCACTAAAGACAAATTGGGTCGTCATTGAAATTCCATGCCTTTCTTGCCCCTCAAATCTCCTCATACCAAATAGTAAATTATTGTTTACCTTTATGCAAATATTAAATAGTAAGTATATGTATTTATACAGTAATTATTTTGTATTTAATCAGTTATCAAGAGAGGCTAAAACGAGGAAATTTCGGATAGTGGGGGTGTCTCCCAAGTAAGGCATGAGCTCGATGGCGACGATGTCGACGGGAGTGGAGTTTTGATAATAAACCTCGTCCTTATCTGGGTTTCCCCGCAACAAAGAAGACCCCAAAAGGTCGCGGATTTGGTTGCTTACTTTTTCGATCTCACCTTCGCTCACTCCACTTGCCTTCAGCGTTGCGATTGCAGTCACTCTTGCTCCCTCAGGATTGGAAGCAATTCCCAAGTACTCGCGAAGCTTCACCCGATCGAAAAAGGCATTGCGAAGCTCATGTACCGCGGACAAACGGACCATGAGGTCAGAGTCTCCAAGAAGCGGAATCAGAAGCTTGTCCAAAATAAAAGGCGGCTGCAGAGTGTGGCGAGAGTCTTTCGTTTCTGCGAGGTGCCGCGCGAAGGACGCGAGACCAAAACGAGCGTGCCGGCGTCGCGCTTGCAATACTTCAGGGATTCTCATTTCAAGCTGGGACAGGGACTCCTCGATGGCGGCAGCAGATCTTTTCGCCCGCTCTCTCGTCTCTCCATCCAATGTCGTATCGTTCATCTTAGAGAAATGAATTGCCTGCATCTGAATGAGGCGATTCAGAGCCTGCCCCGCTCCTTCGGCAACATCCTCTTTGTCGCGCACAAGACTATCGACGAGAGCCTTCACTTGGGCAATGGACACCGACAAAGGCTCGCCGTCTCTAGAATCGGCAAGAGCATTTAATCTATCTCGAACATGTGCTCCCCCGCGATTCGGATACTTTCCATTTGCCCAATCGACGACAAACTCATTGATCTTTTCCGGACGATAGACGATCGGCCACCATTTGGATCCGTCGGGCTTGACGATGGGGGGAATTTCTTCCTCCGGCCCGTAAGTAACCAACTTTCCATCCTTTACATACGAACGAGCCAATTCAAAGCCGAGCGGAAGATAGAGTCTCTTGGAAGAGGCGTCCGCATAGGCGTGGATGGTAGTGCCATAGAAATTCATCCCGTCGTCACCACTATGGTGGGCCATCTTGAGAGTTTGTAGCCAAATTTCGCCCCAAACGATGTCGTGATCGGTCTTCGAGAGGCTTTTATCGACGAAAAGCGCCCCCATCTCGATATTCACACCCGAGAGCAGAGATCCCGGCGACACTTTGACGGCAGGGTTGCCCACCGCAATATTGAGAGACGTCTCTTCAGGAAGCACGCGGGGTGGGCGTGGTAGTCCCTGAGGCCCGATGACTTCTCCCTCTTCCCGAAACCCCTTCACGGGTCCATACCACTTTTCTACCGTCGGCCCCTCCGCCACAACCTGGCCATCTCTAATTCCATAAGGAGAAACAATAAAAC
>JAHFAF010000331.1 GCA_023250715.1 Pseudobdellovibrionaceae bacterium
TCTGCTTAGGCGCGCGATCCCTTGCCCACTCAGCGATTGTTCTCACATCGGCACCGGGTTTAATCATCTCTCGTCGGAAGGGGATTGGATTACATTCGATCTCTCGACGATCCAAAGTCTTGGGATTAAAGTGCACCACGGGCCCGTTTCGGTTTGGTTCCTTTTCGTCGGACTCCATTGGCGCAATCGTCATAGCCAATTGTTCCCGTCTCTGCGCCTGAATCGACTTCAATTCCGGGTACCCTTTTTCAAATTTCTTAAAGGCACCGTCGATCCGATCCTTGACCGAGTCGCGACTAATCTTGATTAGCTTTGCGTACCGTTGATGCGTAAGCCCAATGCCTTTCATGAAGAGATATTTTATGGTGTGCCGCTGCTTTTTCGAGAGGGATGCCCAGACACTGGGGAACTTCTTTAGCCGCTTGGGCAAAGTTTTTTGAACTTCGACGTAGACTCGGGACTGAAGGGATGCAAATTCTGAGACGGGAAACGCCGGCATGACATCCAAAATTTCCTCAGCACCCGTATAGCCGCGAGAAATGAGCCATGCCGTACTTTTAAGCTTCGGGTCGTGGTTGAAATTCCCTGTGTCGATAAGCCTTCGCATTTGGGCCTTTTTGGCATCGAGCGGACTTGCCGCCATGAACTCAGCCAGGGGAGAGGAGATACTGCGGTTTAGAGATTCCGAATAGGCTTGCCGTCTTTCCTCGACCAGAATGACATCGAGTAGAAAGCAAAGCTTATCGCCGTAGTAATTTAATATGCGGCCTGCCTGGGCGCCGCGAAAGGCTTGCGAGCGGTACAGAGCATCGACAAGAAATCCGGTCAGGCCCAGAAAATGGGCGATGGGCTCAACTCGGATCCGCATCGTGGATAGCAAGCGCTCCTCAAGTAGCTTGCAGCCGGGGAACTTACTTCCGGTGAGTTTTCGATAGAGGCGAGTGCCTTGGGAATTTACGTTGCGGAAGGTCTCCGCACAAGGGAGGGTCACAAGGTAATTTTCGCTAATGCCGCTGCCGTTCTCGGGCAGGCGGATGGTCTGGCCGGCTTCGTTTCCAGCGACCTCGCGCTCCAATCCGAAGGAGAAGCTTCCGTAGAGGCCGGGCCTAACCGAGGTCCATTTGCGCATGCACTCGCAGGGTGTCCAGTACACCGGGCGGGTCACGGGCTCCGGCCACCCGTCTGATTTTTTATAGCCCCAGGTCTCCCCCTTCATCGAGCATGGATTAATCGTGCGCTTTCGCATCCCGCATCTCCCTGCGGAGATGCCACTTGCAAGAATGCTGCCGGGGGTCAAGCTTTTTTAAATCTTACAATAACGAAGATTTGGAATGGGCCAGAGGCCGAAACTACCCCCCATAAACTCTATATTATGAAGGGATAACTTTCTCTTTTTCGCTTTGGATTCTTTTTTGAGGCAGGAGAAAATTAAGTAGTCTCTTTATAGCAAAAAAACACACCCCTTTTCAAGATCATTTTCTAGTCCACCCCCCAACTCAAACCATACCTGTCGGAACACCCCCAATTATTTCGGGATGTTCTGACCTTTCCACAAGGAGTCCTAATGCAAACTAATTCTATCGACCATTTCACATTCACGTACACGCCATGGAAGGCACTACAGCGGTACAAAAATCGGTACGCCCCTGACAAAAAATGTCACTACGATATGGAGATCCACACGCAGGGAAAGAGCGTCGTCATCATCGCGACCGAGCACGATGAGGGGCTGTCGCTACGAGAGCGCCTTTGGAACTTCTCGGACATGGCATTTCAGCTTTACGCCGAACGCTATCGCCACCACACAAACTCAAAGCCAGGAGATTTGCGATTTTTCCGGCGAAAACTTGGAGCAGGCGGGCGGAAAACATTTTCACCGGTCCTATTCCTTAAACCTGGGAATTTTACAAAACCGATATTCCTCTGGCCAAAAACTAAGGCTGATTACCGAGAGCGACTACAGCGAAACTGATCTTTGAGAAAATGAACTAACTTTTGAGCAGGCAAACTCCGAGATGAAAATCATTTCGCAGTGGGCCGCTCACACGTAGGAGAAAACCAAATGGTTGAAGACGTCAAAAGCGAGAGCAAGGAGAAATTCACATTTCACTACTACGGGCATCCGGGGTGGCCCACAGAAGATCCCTACGGAAAAGTGGGAACGTGTCCCATCGAAATCAAAAGGCGGAACGGAAAGACAACGGTGATTATCACCGAACCCGAGGGGATGGTGACGACTTCGGTCACCAACATGATCGAAGCGATTGCAACAAAGCTCTACTACCACTGCCTTCGCAATGAGGCGCCAGCCGCTATCACCTGGATGCAACACGACATCCGAGACATGTCCGGGCAAGAGAGCATCTGTGACGTGCTACTCATCTGGAACGGAGAGCAGTACGTCGATCCGCAGTGGAGTAGAAGGCGTCCGGTTGCGGATTACTGTCACTAACCAAAAGAACGGCGAGTTCGCCAAAACGGGCGGGCTCGCCGTTTGATTTAAGGAGTGCAAATGATTTTTTCCCAACCCGAAGCAAAAACAGATAAAGGCCAAGAAGACATTTCTTGGCAAGGCGCGCTCAGCATTCTCATCGCCCTTGCTGGACTCGGTGGCTATCTCAATTGGCACAAATTCGAGCCCTACTACTTTCGACACTTCGAAGTGATTTACCTTACCCTCTATCTACTGGCGGTGACGCTCTTCGGCGGTTTGATTGTCTGGCAAATAGTGAAGCACACGAAGGACTTCTCGGTCAGAGCACGCCTACTATTCGCCTTCGCTAATCCTGACCGAGGGTTATTCGTAGGAATCACAACGGATGGGTTAAGACTTTATCTCCCCGATGACATCCGTATCGGCCACGTGCAGATCTTGGGATCGACCGGTCGGGGGAAGACCGAAAGTGTCATCATCCCGTGGCTCGCTAGAGATATATTGGCGGGAAGAAGTGTCATTCTCCTCGACGGGAAGGGAGATCCCGATATCGTCGATAAGATTTGTAAAGTCGCCGGCCACATTGCGCCCGCACCTGAACTGTGCGTCTTCGACTTAGGAAATCCAACAACATCATGCACGACCAATCCCCTGGCACACGGATCGGCCCAACAGATAACTGACCGCATCTTTACGGCATTTGAATTTGGGGATGCCTACTACAAGTCAGTCCAATACGACGTTTGCAGTAGTGTCGTAAGCCTAATGCTCTCGGCCCCGAAGGATGGAGAGACGACTCCTCAGCGAGTAACATTCGAGCGGCTTTACCGGCTACTCACCGATGAAGAGGCGTTAAGCGCGATTCTCGTACAAAGCGGTAATCCCCTTTTAGAGCAGAAAGTCTCGGCATACTTATCGCTTCCGAGACAGATCCGAGAGGAAAGGCTTTCTGGGCTCTTAAGCCAATTGGCCCCCTTTGCCATCGGAGAAGTGGCTCCACTCGTGAATGGAAGGCGGAACGACGAAACGCCCGACTCAACGATCTCAAAAATTCTGCTGCAGGGCGCTTCCGATGGCCCTAAGCAAAAGATATTCTTGATTCTGCTACCGACTCTCAAGTACCAGCAGTTAGGCCGCCAACTTGGGAAGCTCCTCCTTCAAGAGCTCGGGTGGGTAGTCGGCGAGCGGGCAAGTCGGACCGGGAGACATTCCCCTTTCACGCCGGTCTATCTCGATGAGTTCTCGGCCTTCGTATACCCAGGATTCACCAATATTTTGAACAAGGCGAGGAGCAGTCAGATCCCGTTTCATCTTTCGCATCAAAGCTTGGGCGATCTGGAGATGGTATCGCCAGAGTTCGCTCAGGTGATCGCGACCAATACCAATGTGAAATGCATTTTGGGTCTCAACGATCCCGAAAGTGCCGATTTCATGGCACGCCATATGGGAACGCGAACCGAGGAAAAGCTAACCGAGCAAGCCGAGAAGAACGGATTTCTCGATCCGAAGCGACGCACTGGGGCGCTTTCAATTCGGGAAGTTGAATCCTACAAGATCCATCCCAATGACCTAAAAGGCTATGTGAACGGCCGGGGAGTGATCCACTTTCCAAGCCCACGCGGCAACGTTACCGAGGAAATTCAGTTCACGCGATTATCGGTCGGGGATTTCATGAACAGAGGGAGGGGAAATGGTTAAAGGATTGCTACTCACCGAAAGAGATAAGGGGGTCCTATACGACTGCTACCACGGTGGAGCCCTCACCTTTCGGCAAATAAAATGCCGACACTTTACCAATAAATCGAGTAGCACGGCCTACAACCGAATACAGGGACTTAAAAAAGCGGGCTACCTGGCTAGCTCGCGCGTGGGGATTTTGCTCTACCAAAACGAGCCACAGGAGATTGGGGTTGTGTACCGGCCAACCCAAAAATGCCTCACTACACTTTCAAGGCTGTGTCCCGAAGAGGTGTTTAGGGAAAGGCCCCTGCGGTTGAACACGGCAAGCCTGCCGCACGATTTGTTGTTGGTAGACGTCATTGGGCATCTGAAAGAGAGATTTCCGGGGCAACGGATCTTGCGGGCAGCGCTCTTTTCAGGGGAACCGGTTCCATTGAAACGGACACCGGACGCGATAGTCTTGGACCAAAATGGAAGGCCGATAGTAGCCATCGAGCTTGAGCTCACAGCCAAATCGAAATCGCGGTATCGCCAGATCGTTCTCCACTATCGGCTATCGCCGGTCTTCAAAAAGGTGATCTACGTCGTTGGCAGTGAGGCAATTGCGGAGAAGATTCGGTTGCAAATCACGCCACAGAAGCACCTTCCAGGACTAGCGCCACCGACCACGGACCGCTTCTACTTTGTCACACTGTCCGAATTTCTAAGGAACCCCCGGGCCGCTTTGATTAGCAACGGCCCTCAGGCACTTGGCAACGAACTTTAACCCAAAATCCCACAGGAGGTTTGTAGATGGGACTCAAAATGAAATGGCATTTACGTCAAATAGTGTTGGGCTATGTCGCCTGTTTCTTTAGCCTGACATCCACGCTTCTCATCATCATCGGCATCAAGTTCTGGAAGTACGTACAATATGGCGGGCAACTTAAGTGGCCTAAAGGCACTCAACTCGATTGGATGCTGGAATGGTTCTACCTGCACCACGCTAAGGCTCTG
>JAHFAF010000332.1 GCA_023250715.1 Pseudobdellovibrionaceae bacterium
ATGGCAGGGGAGGGTTATCGCGACTCCAAGTTGAGTGAAAAATCATTCCGGTTGGCACTGGTGTCGCTCTCCAAAACTGTTCATGAATTAAACCCAAAAGGGGTTTCGGAAGAAACAGAAGGGGCAATTCCTTTCACTAAAGAGGAGACTCTGTTTGCGAAAGCAGTTGAATCCTACCTAAGCGCATTCCCGAAATCGGATTATTGTCCAGAAGTGGCCTTCGACCTGGCTCTCCTGAATTTCGAGCGCCGTCATTTCGATTCAGCGCGGGAGAAGCTCGCGGAGGGAATCAATTTATACCCTCAGCATGCCGTCTCCAAGCGATCGGCTCTTCTTCTGCTGGACGTGCTGAATCGACAAAAGAGTTATGCCGAGATTTTGACTGTGGGACGAGGGCTCCTTAATGATCCTAGGCTTTCGTTGGCCGCATCCCAACGTCGCGAAGTAGTGCGCGTTTTGCGCGAGACGGAGCTCAAGTCCGTGGCTCTACTTGAGGAGGAGAAGGAATACGAAGCCGCTGGACGAGGCTATCTTAGGTATTTCGAATCGTACGGAGCGATGGATCCAAAATCCTCGGAAAAGGCCTTATTCAATGCCGGGGTGAATCTTGATCGTGCCGGGCTGGAAGGACAAGCCTTAAGTGCCCGCGAGCATTTTTTGAAAGCCTATCCGAAAAGCCCGTTTCGGAAGGAAGTCGAAGAGAATCTCCTGAATCTCTACGTCAGGACCGGGAACCTCGAATCGGAGGAGGCTTTGCTGAGTACGATGCGAGTTCAGAAAGGGATACCGGCATTTCAATACCTTTCTTATTCCCTTCGTGTCGCGGATTTACGTTCACGTCGTACCGGTGCGCCGAGTTCTCTTCTCCTGGCGAATGCTTATCAATTCGCCATTAAGCATCAAGTAGCTCTCAAAAAGGACCCCTCGGGAGCGGATGCTTTAGGAAGATTGCGCCATTGGAAACTCGAGGAGAAAGCAAAGGAGTTTCATGCGCTCCGATTGGCCGGCACACAACAGAGAATGGAGAAAATACTGACTCGCAAACTAACCATGTTAAAGGAAATGGAAACACAGGCTACAAAGCAAATCTCGCTTGGTGGCGAATGGGGCTTGGCCGCCATGGCGAGCACCGCTGCAGTATTTCGGGAGATGGCGAGCGAAGTGGAGAGCGTTCCGATCCCTCCGGCGCTTTCTGATTCCGAAGCGAAGGAATACCGGGAACGGATCAAAGAGTCGCTCGTGCGTCCATTTAACGAGAAAGCCTTCTCTTTGAGCTCTAGATGCGTTGAGCTCGCAGATCGACACAAGATCGTTTCGTCATGGGTTACAAAGTGCCATGACCAAGCTTCCCTATCATCTGAAAATCCGCCACCGGCCCGGCAAGTGGCGGACTCCTCAAGTTTTTAGTTCAACGAAACCCAAACGGACTTCACTTGCGTGTAAAGCTCGAGCGCGTACTTGCCGAGCTCACGGCCGAAGCCGCTCTGCTTAAAGCCGCCGAAGGGCGACGCTGCATCAAAGCAGTTGTAGCAGTTTACCCAAACAGTCCCTGCCTTAACTTCTTTCGCAAGGCGATGGGCTTTTCCGATATCGCGCGTCCAGATGCCGGCTGAAAGGCCGTACATCGTGTTGTTCGCGCGGCGGATGAGATCGTCGGTATTCGTGAAGGTCATCGCTCCCACCACCGGTCCGAAGATTTCCTCTCGCGCGATGGTCATCTCATCTTTTACGTCCGAGAAGATCGTAGGCTTCACGAAGTAACCCTTGTTCGCGGCAGCTCCTCCTCCGGTAAGAACCTTGGCGCCCTCGCGCTTTCCTGTCTCGATGTAGCCCAAGATTTTCTTGAATTGCTCTTCGGAAACCTGGGCTCCCATGCGGGTCTTGGGGTCCATGGGATCACCAAGCGGCAGACTCTCCGCTCGGGCCTTGAACTTCGCCAAGAACTCATCTTTCACTTTTTCTTCCACGTATAGCCGAGATCCCGCGCAGCAGACTTCACCTTGGTTGAAGAAAATTCCCATCATCGCTCCAGCGGCTGCGGCATCCAGATCCGCATCTGCGAAGACGATGTTCGGCGCTTTACCACCGAGCTCGAGCGAAACGCGCTTGATGTTCGATTCGGCCGCCATTTTCATCACCATCTTCCCGACTTCCGTCGAGCCGGTGAAGGCCACTTTGTCGACGTCCATATGGCGAGCAATCGCGGCTCCCGCCGTTGGGCCGAACCCGGGGACGATATTCACGACACCCGGGGGCAGGCCTGCTTCGACAAGGAGTTCTCCTAAACGCAGTGCTGTCAAAGGTGTTTGCTCGGCGGGCTTCAGCACAACAGTACAACCCGTCGCCAAGGCCGGGCCCAATTTCCAGGCCGCCATGAGAAGGGGGAAGTTCCAAGGAATGATTTGTCCGACGACTCCCGCCGGCTCTCTCAAAGTGTAATTAAAGAATTCGCCCGTAACTGGAATCGTATCGCCGTGAATTTTGTCCGCCAGGCCTGCGTAGTATTCGAAGCAGTCGATCGATAGTGGCAGATCGGCATTCTTCGTTTCGAAAATGGGTTTTCCGTTATTTAGAGTCTCTAGCTCCGCGAGCTCGTCCTTATGCTTATCCACGAGCTGGGCGAGTCGATAAATAATGCGGCCGCGATCCCGGGCCGACATCTTCTTCCAAGGCCCAGTTTCAAAAGCGCGGCGCGCAGCAACTACAGCCCTGTCCACATCCGCTTGATCGCCTTCAGCGACATCGGCTAGTTTTTCTTCCGTGGAGGGGTTCAAGACGGGAAAAGTCTTTCCGCTCTGAGCCTCATTCCACTCGTTGTTGATTAGAATTCTTCCGTTTTTTACTTTTTGCGTCATTTAGACCCCTTTGGGGCGCAACATAAGCTCCAAATCAAGGCCTGGCTTGCTTTTTCAGCCGCTTCCGTGACAAATGTTAACAATAAGTGGTGGCCTTTTTGTTGCGGATTCGCCCGGACGTTACCTTGAAAGATAGGGGGCTCTAAATGCGAAAAATACTGCTCGTTTCCCTCCTCTTCCTTGCGATGGCGCTGAGTTGCGGGAAAGCCCCTAAGCTTAAGGGTGATCCTGTCCGGCCCCCTGATAACCCACCCGACAACCCAGGTGGACCAAAATATTGTGAGGAAATGGTCGAGGCAAAGGATCCTAATCCATCGGAATTAAAGGTAAATTTAAGGCTCTTTGGGGCCCCCTGGTGTTCCACCTGCAAGCACGATTTTCCCGAGATTTGTAAAGGACTCGCCGCCGATTTTGCCGCAACACCGCTAAGAATTCGAGGGGAGCTGTATGTGCCGACGGGCGCCAATCCCGTGGACCAGCCCGACCTACAGACCACCATCGCTTATCGAGACTATGAAAAGCTTCCGTTTTTCGCATTCAACGATGAATGGCCGTGGAAGACGTTTCGCGCACAGGTTCAAAAGGACAGGTTGCTCCCTGCCGCAGTGGTCATGGACGCGGAGGGCAAGATTCTGAGAGTGTTTAAGCCGGGGCCTACAACATTCCAAGTGCCGGAAATCCTCTCCTACATCAAAGGATTAATTGAATGAAATTAACCTTAGTTTGGTTTTCTCTGGCCCTGGCGTCCCTCTCCGTTGCCAAAGTGGCCCCCCCGTTTCAGGCGGATCTAATGGGTGGTGGCAAGGTGGAGATGAAGCAGCGGTTGAAGCCTGGTCGCGTGCTACTTCTAAGTTTCTGGGCTAGCTGGTGCACGCCTTGTATTGAGGAGCTGAACCAGGTCACCAAGCATATGAAGGAGGATGCGAAGCTTCCGGTGGATCTACTGACCGTGAATGTGGATACCTCCGAGACTACGACCGATGTGAAGCCCACGTTGAAACTTTACCGGTTCGATTTCCCCGTCATTCTGGATCCCAAGCATGAGATTTTCGGACGTTATCAGGATCAAAAGACTCTTCCTTTTTCAGTATTGATTGGGCCCAGTGGCAACATTGAAGCGACCTTCAGCGGGTACCACGAAGAGATGTTCAAGAAAATACGGGAGATCGCCAGTGGAAAAAGTACTTAGAGTGGTATTTGCGAGGCCGAAGGCCGAAGCAATCTCGTTGAGACTGCTTCGCTCCGCTCGCAGATACGTGTTCATTTTTCTGCTTACGCATCCAGTTTTTGCAAGCCAGCTAGCGTTCTCTTACCGTAATCATATTATTTTCTCGAATGCTCAGGACCCCGATGACAATACCGCGCCACGCGCGAGTCTTCTCATGCATGAGAACACTTTGCAGAGCGACTACGATAATTACCGCTTGGGTGTGAACTTTGCGAATCGTCTGACACCGGACGGCAACAAGGATCTTAATCGGCCATTCGCTTTGGAAAAGATCTACGGTGAGACGACTCTAGGGGATTGGGAAATCGCCGGCGGAGACAGTCACCAGGAACTTGGCCGTGGCATTTCGCTTTCTCTCTATAAGGATCCTATTTTTGGAACTGACAATACCGTCCGTGGCGGCTCAGTGAAATTCAAGCCGGCGGGCGCGACGTATGGAGTGTTCGGGGGAAGGGTGAGCGCGCTTAAAGCTCCCGTAGCGATCAACGCCGTACCCACTTCGCTCGTCGATAATGAACTACTGATTGCGGGTGCATATGCGACGGGAGAAGTCGCGCAGGACACGAAATTGGGAGGACATTATTTTTACGCCGCCAATCGTCCTTTCGGCGACGATTATTTCCGCAAAGACTTTCACACGCTGGGCGCCACTTACGAGCAGGCCAACATGGGCGATTGGGACGTCTACGCCGAAAGCAATGTTCTGGTGACCCATTTATTGACCGAGGATTCCCCTGCCGTGCCCGCGGGCTACGGGTCCTATGGCGCGGTTACCTGGGCGCCCTCACCGTGGAAATCGAAGATTGAGGTGAAGGATTACCGCAACTACGGCTTTGAATTTCGCCGACCCCCCACTTTGGAAGAGGACATTATCGAGAGTGTGAACATTTCGGACGTCTCTGCGGCCAGGATGTCGGTTGAGCATCGGGACATGGAGACGAAAACAACCTGGACGACTTCCTACCTTGTAGGAAGAGATCGCCTCGTGAACGGGACGATCCACCATGGAGTGGTTGGGACTCGCTT
>JAHFAF010000333.1 GCA_023250715.1 Pseudobdellovibrionaceae bacterium
CCTACTTATAGTTTTCTCGTGGGGCTTCTCCTCGCAGGATGGACGCTGACGGGGTACGACGCTTCGGCGCATGTGACGGAAGAAACGGTGGATCCTCGAAGGAGAGCTCCCTGGGGAATTTTCTTGGCGATAGTCGTCTCTTCTGTCGCTGGTTTTTTCATGTTGGCATCCGTTACGCTTGCGATTCCGAATCTGGATCAGGCGATTGCATTTGGCGATAACGCATTCATCGAAATTTTGAAATTGCGATTGGGCTCACTCGCCATCTTGCCCATGGGTCTTATCGCCGGAGCGATGTGGTTGTGCGGAGTAGCCTGCATGACTTCTGCGTCAAGGATGCTTTATGCATTTGCGCGCGATGGCGGTCTTCCCTTCTCTTCGTTTTGGGCCCGCATTAGTCCCAGTTATCGAACTCCATCGAATGCAATCTGGGGGTTGAGCCTCTTTGCGACGATTCTCGCTTTTTCCGTGAGCCTATATAGTGCCGTCGTCTCTATTGCGACGATTGCACTTGCGATATCCTACGGCCTTCCTATTCTGGCTAAACTTCTCGCCTGGAAAAAAACTGGTACGACGGAACGAGGTCCTTGGCACTTGGGCAAATGGAGCAGGGTAGTTGCCGTGATCGCCTTAGTTTGGATTTGCTTCATTGCTGTTGTATTCGTACTTCCTCCCAATACTCAAGCGGGATGGGGACTTCTCATTTGCAGCGGAATATTGACGTGTCTTTGGATTCTCGTGGTGCGTGAACGCTTCGCCGGTCCTTCGTACCGGCTGGCTCCAGGAGGGGTGGCGGTATGAAAAAGGTTCAGATGTTAATCGACGGAAAAATGTCCACTGCACTTTCGGGTGAGACGAGAGAAATTAGAGATCCCGGGAACGGCGAAGTCCTCGCGCTCGTTCCAGAGAGCGCCAGAGAAGATGTTCAGCGAGCAATCTTAGCCGCTCGCCGCGCTTTCGACGAAGGGCCGTGGAGAAACACAACGGCTCTCGATCGGGGTAAATTTCTTTTCAAAGTAGCGGATGCTATTCGCAAAGAAGCCAAGCTGCTGGCTGAGATTGAGGTTCGAAATTGCGGAAAACCTCTAGCCGAGGCGGAGTTCGACGTAGCGGATGCCGCCAATTGTTTTGAGTTTTACGGAGGTCTTGCCACGAAGATTCACGGCGAGACGATGTCGGTTCCGGCCAATTCATTAAGCTTCGTCCTTCGCGAGCCCATCGGCGTTTGCGGGCAAATTATTCCTTGGAATTATCCGCTTCTCATGGCCTCTTGGAAGTTGGCGCCGGCTTTGGCGGCGGGAAATGTTTGCGTATTGAAACCGTCTGAGCTTACTCCGCTGACTGCGTTAGAGCTGGGAAGAATCCTGACACAGCTCGAACTTCCCGCGGGCGTTGTCAATATCGTAAGCGGTCCTGGTGCAAACGCTGGGGAAGAGCTAGCGGAGAGTCCTCTCGTCGATAAGATCGCATTTACGGGGGGGACGGCTACGGGGCGAAAGATTGTGCTTGGGGCGACCTCGAGCCTGAAAAGAGTTTCTCTGGAGCTCGGCGGAAAGAATCCGAACATCGTTTTCGAGGATTGTGATTTTGAGGCGGCTGTCGATGGATCGTTGTTTGCGGCCTTCGCCAATCAAGGAGAAGTCTGTTCGGCTGGCTCTCGACTACTGGTTGAAAAGTCGATCCACGCACGTTTTGTTCAGGCGATGCTCGATAAGATTCCGAGAATTAAATTGGGCCATGGTCTCGATGGCGGGGTGAAGATGGGGCCTTTGATCTCTGCTGCGCATAGGGAAAAGGTCGAGCAATATATCCGTGTCGGAGTGGAAGAGGGCGCTAAGCTTCGCTGTGGAGGAAAGCGTCCCGAGGGCGCTGCCTTTGCGAAGGGGAATTTTCTAGAGCCTACAATATTTGACAATGTCATTCCCAAGATGCGGATTGCCAGAGAGGAGATTTTCGGACCGGTCCTTTCCGTGATCCCATTTCAAAATGAAACGGAAGCCATTCAAATTGCGAATGATACCGAGTACGGCCTTGCGGCCGGAGTTTGGACGAAGAATATTACAAAAGGCATCAGAGTGATGCGTGCAATACGCGCCGGAATCACTTGGATTAACACGTATCACCCCACTTTTAATGAGCTTCCGTGGGGCGGGTACAAGCAGAGCGGAAATGGAAGAGAGCTTGGCCTCTACGGGATTGAAGAATATCTCGAGGTGAAGCAGGTAAACGTGAATCTCGATGAAGGCCCGCTAGGTTGGTATTAAGGACGTGATGATAGAACTTAAAACGGAAATTCCGGGCCCAAAGAGTCGCGAGCTCATGGCGGAGCGAGTGAAACATGTTGCTCGCGGGCCGTTTCATATCACCCCAGTCTTCTTAAGGGAGGCAAAAGGCGCGTTGTTGGAGGATGTAGATGGCAATCGTCTCATTGATTTCGCCGCCGGAATAGGCGTGGTGAATGTCGGACACGCGGAAAATTCCCTCGTCGAATCCGTCATCGATCAATCCAAGAAGTTTCTTCATGCAAGCTTCAATGTCACCCCCTATGAAAGTTATGTGCGCCTTGCAGAGAAATTAAATGCGGCCACACCAGGACAGTTTGCAAAGAAAAGTTTTTTTGCCAATAGCGGTGCCGAAGCCGTCGAGAATGCGATCAAGATAGCGCGGACTTTCACGAAGCGGCAGGGGGTAATCTGTTTCGAACACGCTTTTCATGGTCGCACTTATCTCGCCATGGCGCTTACGCACAAGGAAAAGCCCTATAAGGAAGGCTTTGGTCCTTTTCCGACTGAAGTTTATTCCGTTTTGGTGGAGAATTTTGAGGAGAACATTGAAGCTCAGGTTCCTCCCTCTAATGTGGCGGCCGTGATCGTGGAGCCCGTGATGGGAGAAGGTGGCTTCATTCCAATTCCCGCCCTCACACTTGGGCTATTGCGAAAGTTTTGCGATCAAAACGGGATCGTACTCATCGCGGATGAAATTCAGACGGGGTTCGGTAGGACGGGGACTCTTTTCGCGTGCGAGCAGCTGGGCCTCATTCCTGATCTCCTTCTTTCAGCGAAAGGCTTGGGCGGGGGGATGCCGATCTCTGCCGTCACAGGAAGAGCGGAAATCATGGATGCCCCTGTGGAGGGTGGGATCGGCGGGACATTTGGCGGGAACCCCGTCGCTTGTGCCGCGGCCCTGGCCGTCTTCGATCTTTTTCGAGACGGAAGTCTTCTTGCTCATGCTCGAACGCTTGGGGATCGGCTACGCGAACGCTTGCTGCAGTGGAAGGAAAAATTTCCTGCCATTAAGGACGTGCGAGGTTTGGGGCCTATGCAGGCCATTGAGTTGCAAAGCGCAGACTCCGCAAAAAAGATCACCCGTTACGCGCTCGAGCATGGAGTGGTGGTTATGACTGCGGGGACTTACGGCAACGTGGTCCGTTTCTTATTCCCGCTTTCGATCGAATCCAGTTTGTTAGACGAAGGACTCGATGTGATCGAAAGTGGGCTCTGGTTAATTAGTTCGTTTTCCTGACAAACGTGAAGACCGCTGGCTTACTTTGCCCGGGTCCGATGCAATCTACGCTTTTTGGATCTTCCGTCGAAAGTATCATTTGATTTCCATCTTTCTTGATCTCTACGTTGAATTCCGCGACCGAGGCGTTTGTCTCTTTTCCGCATTCGGTGGCCGGCAGGTCCGCGGTACAGGGAGTGGGATTGCAGGATCTCACACCCGACTTGATACTGATCGTTTTATCGGAAAGGTATTGAAAGATCTCCGGCTCCTTCTGAGTGCAGCCCTTCGTTTTCGAGATATATTCCCCCGTTTTGCCCTCAAATCGTAAGACGTAATTGTTCTCGAGTTTCTGGGGGGAGCCCTTGCAAGTCAGTCCTGTGAGTGCCCAGCCGCCTTTGAGTTGATCTTGCAGTGTCTTTGCCGCAAAAGTGGATCCGCAAAAGCTCAAAATTAGCGCAACGCTTAATATCTTCATCCATCCCCCTATGTATGTTCGACGTTTACCCGGATGGTATATCGACGTCAACGCGAGTATACTGTGGGCATCCTTGGGGAGGCATTCATGAAAGAGACGCCGTATTCTGAAGTGCCAAGCAATAACGAAAAACTTTCTTATAAATTCATTCTGGACGGACTCAAGGAGCGCCAACTCCGCCAGTTCGAGCACCCGCCTGAGATGGATATAGAGCCGATAACTCCGGTCGAAGAGGCCCCGTTGGCCGAGCACACGGAAGCGTTAGTCGAGGCACGGCTTTGTGGAACGGAAGCGGAGCCGGAAATGGAGCCACCCGTCGAAATAGAGATGAGTGAGGCGTATGAGGGGTTGGAGCTGCCGCGAGAGAAGAGATACTTTCGGATCGGGGAAGTGAGCGAGCTCATCGGGGTGGAGCCCTATGTTCTTCGGTACTGGGAGGGGGAATTCAAATTATTGCGTCCGGAGAAAAGTGGGGCCGGTCATCGTGTATATTCCCGAAAAGACGTCGAGACGCTCCACCGCATTCGGCACCTTCTTCATGTAGAAAAGTTCAGCATTAAAGGGGCAAAGAAAAAACTTCTAGAAAAGCGTCGTGAGACCGTACCTACAGTCTTAGCTTCCGACCTAAAACGGAGAGAAGAGGTTCTGAAAGGCGTTGCTCACGATCTAAAGTCTCTTTTGCATTTCGCCCGCGATAACAATCCCGGCGGTTGATTCAGTGAAAATGAGCGTTGGGCCGTCGAAGGGCGCACTCTCAATAAGGACTCTTTCAAGTTCTGCGGTTTGCCACTTCTTGCGTAAATTCACATTCGAGCGGAGAAACTGTTGAGATTTGACCGTCTTGGGTGGGGTCGAACGGCCGATTGACAAACCGAGGCAAGTATTGGAAACATTTTACTTTCTTCAAACGGGGCGTGGCGCAGGGGTTTAGCGCGCTTGCTTGGGGTGCAAGAGGTCGTGGGTTCAATTCCCGCCGCCCCGATTTTCAAAAAAGGGTCCATACCGGACACATGGGTTACAGATCATACCGAAGACATAGGTAACACTTTTGCCCCGAACGGGTTCACCAGGGGTTCGAATCGTTTGCTGTCTTCATCGAAGTACCCCAGGTC
>JAHFAF010000334.1 GCA_023250715.1 Pseudobdellovibrionaceae bacterium
TATATTGGAGAGAATAGAAGATGCGCGCCAGATAGGATTCGAACCTATGACCCTCAGATTCGTAGTCTGATACTCTATCCAACTGAGCTACTGGCGCATGGATAAAAAACCACGAAGGGCTGACCATACCAGCGAGCCCCTCCCCCCGCAACTCCAGCCCTTGTGAATGGCGGTCCTATAGATTAGGGATAGTCCACCCATGAACCACGAACATTGGATGAATCAAGCGCTAGAGCTCGCGGCCGCGGCGGAACGAGAGGATGAAGTTCCCGTCGGCGCTATTTTGGTCAGAGAAAATGAGGTGATTGGCCTAGGAGCGAACTCCCGGGAAAGAACTCACCGCACTGTCGCACACGCCGAAATTGTGGCTCTCGAGGATTTTAGCCGCCGTACGAGAGAGTGGAGATTGCCGCCGGGAACCACCTTATATGTTACGGCCGAGCCCTGCCTCATGTGCACAGGGGCACTCCTTTGGGCCCGTGCGAGCCATCTTTATTTCGGATGTTCGGACCCCCGCAAAGCCGGGCTTCAGAGCCTGCTTGAATCGATTGAAGAAGGCATTTTCGATCACCGCTTCGAAGTCATTCAGGGAGGGATTCTCGAGAAGGAATGTGGATCTTTGCTGAGCCAATACTTCCGTCGGAAGCGCCAGTTGATTCGCTCCAAAGCCTGTGCTAAAGAGCCGCCACAGGTTTTGGAGTATCCGTGAAATTAAGTCTCGTCCGCACAATGGAGTTTTCACTCCTCATGATTCTTATTCTCGCATGCTTGGGAGCAGTCTCGAATCTTGGGTTTAAAGGGCGAGATTCTTACGCGCCTCAACCTCTTCCGAGTGCCGAGCCCCATAACCGCTTTCTTGAGTACCTGAACAGGCCTATCAATCCTTGATTTCCGGGCTTTGTATATTTCTTAATCAGCCTTGATTAACCGTTAGACACCGGGCCTTTTTCCTATCATTCCAAAGGTTTTCGTAATGAGGCGCCCGCAACGAGCCAGATCGCAAAATCCTTAATCATTTTCCACAATCACGTTAGGCACAAATCCATGGTCCTGCCTTTGCATTTTACAACTGTACTCAATCTTTACGCTTTAACGTGAAATCAAGAACTTACAATCTAGTCTTCGCTCTAGCCGTGTTGTTCCTACTACCCGCTTGCGAATTCATTCCCTCCTCGGCGGACAGCGAAAGCAAGACCGCCCAAATTGATAAGCCTTCCCTCCCTTTGGTGACATCCGCCCCCTCCGAAGGCGACCCCCAAGACCCGATGTTCGGACCTGGCAAAGATTTGATGGATGCGAATGGTTGCCCGGTGGCAAAGGCAGCGTTGATTGCCTACGGATATTTGCGAGTGAAGGGGATTCAAATCGGGGAGACCACGATCGATATCGATCAGGTAATCAATATTACTACTTTCAGATCCAGGCTGGCCGAGCTCATGAGAGATCCTCCTCCCGGAGAATTCAGCGAAATGAAAATCTACGTGGAGGAAGGGTCGATCATGTATTCCAGCGGGACAAACCTCCCACTCGAAGTTCCTGAGGGCGAAGATGGCACTAGGAAAATTACGATCTCCTTTGATCCGCCCTACAACTTTGAAAAAGAAAAATCCATTCCACCGTTTTGCCTTTTGACCTTAATTGAACTTGTCACGATCGATGAGCAGGACTTTGCAGTCCTATCCCCACCCTCAATCTTCCTGCACCGAGCATCGCACGAAGAATCCCACTAATTAGTTTCTGTCGCGTTTCAATTGTTCGCGACAGAAACTATCCTGAACGAAGTGAAGGATCTCGTTTTGTAGGCATATACTTCTGCGTTGAGATCCTTCGGCTTAAGGCCTCAGGATAGATTCTGCGCGAAACGCGACAGAAACTATCCTGAACGAAGTGAAGGATCTCGTTTTGTAGGCATATACTTCTGTGCTGAGATCCTTCGGCTTAAGGCCTCAGGATAGATTCTGCGCGAAACGCGACAGAATCTAATTATTGGAAGCAATCATGAGAACCTGGCCGGTGAAAATCTGGCCGTTTCGGTGAAGCTTGTTCAACGTCTTTAGCCTCGCTAGGGGAATTCCGAATCGGCTGGAGATGGAGTTGAGCGTGTCCCCTTTTCGTACTTTGTAGATTTGAGCGGCTTTTTCCTTGGAAGGATTGAAAGAAGCTTTCGAAAGTATACTCACTGCGGTTTTCGGCACCCACACTTTGTAGACTCTGCCATCCGGCGGAGTCATCTTGCGGATCAGGTGAGGGTTTAGAAGCTGTAACGTCTCCGCATCCATCCCCGTCACTCTCGCCAAATTATCCAATGAAACGGAAGGACGAACGCGAACTCCTTCGACCCATGGAAAGGGTTCCGCCGGAGCCCCCAGATCAAATCCATATTTTTTAGGATTTTTTCCGATAATTACTGCTGCTAGAAATTTCGGAACGTAATCGAGAGTCTCTGGAGGAAGTGCTCGCTTTTCCGCAAGCGTCCAAAAATCCCTCGTTTTAGATTTCATCAGTGCCCTTAGTATTCGAATTTCGCCCGCGTTGTAGCCGGCCATGGCAAGGTGCCAAGACCCAAAAGTATTGTAGAGGTCCAGAAGATAATCGCATGCGGCGACCGTTGCTCGAATCGGATCGAGCCGTTCATCTACATAACGAGACGTCCTCAAACCATAACGGCTACTCGTCCCTGCGAGAAGCTGCCAAATTCCAACAGCACTCGCATGGGAGGTGGCATTAATGGTGTAGCCGCTTTCGATCATCGCAAGATAATACATCTCCGGGGGAATGCCTTTTTCGCGGAGTATTCCCTGCACGAGTCTTTTGAAAGGTTGGCCACGGCGGAGAAAACGCTCGAAACGATTTTTATCCTGATGAGTGAAAAATTGGATCCAGCGCTTCACGCTTTCGTTCATTTCAATGAGCATGTGTGGGTGGCTGTCCATTCTGGTGACTGGCAGCGGCGCGTCACGCAAAGCTCTTTCCAATTCATTATCCGCTTGAACTACTTCTTGCTCCTGAAGCAGTACGGGCGGAGCAAAAACAGGTGGAGACGCGGCGCAGCCAGCTAGAAAAGACAGCACCAATAGTTTCAACGGGAGGGTGGGCCCCCGCAATTGACGAGATGTGTTCATGCTTGTTTTCTTGGCTAGGAAGAAGTGATGACAATTTCATTTTACCGATGAAGAGTTTTCTTTTCAGTCAAAAAGGTGGGGGCTAATGAGAAGTTCTAAATCGTGCGCAATTCTCTTCAGTTGGCTTTTTGTCAGCCAGCTCAGCTGGGGGTTGGTCGTGGTGGACACCTCGAAGATGCCCTTCGACAATAATGATCTCCCTCCTAAATTACGCGCAGCGGTGTTGGCAAGGGCGCAATGGCGGGAAATGCATTCCTATAAGGTGGTGGTGGACGCTGAAAAAAACAAACTCGAGCAAGAGCCAGTGATTGAGGCGTTGGGATACGTGAATCTCAAAGGAAAGATCGCCGCGGAAAATTTGCTCTCCCCCTACGCTCAGAAATGGGCATATCAAATGTCCCCCGGCTACGGTCCAAACTGTTGGCACACCTCCATGGCATCCATTTTTCTCGGCTGGGCCCAAGGCCGCCGCATGCCTCCCAAGGAATTTACCTGTCACTTGAAAGAGTCATTTGAGCAAATTGATCGACCGAGCCAGTGGGGCGATCTCATCCGGTTGAGTAGCGCGAATGAAGAGGTTCACGGCTTCACCTATCTTGGAGTGGATAGCCAGGATCCTAAACTTTCGATTGTGTTTACAAAGAACGGCCGGATGCAAAGCCGCTTTCTTTTTATGGATCTCGCAACGGTAGAAGAATCTGTTTACCCCGGAAACGAAATTACCTTTTTCCGGCGAGTCCGCGCGGCGGCTGATCCCAAAGAAGACAAATCCGCTCCCTGTTACGCTGAAATGTTAACTGACGACAGCTGGGGCACTGAAGAATAATTCTGCCCTTGCTGGAGCGTATATCTCGTTTGTCCGGTGCTTTAATTCGGCGCGCGTTGACTGAAAATTTGCAAATAGCTAATCTGGATTTTCCATCAGCCTAGATTATGCGCACCTCGTTTCTCATCACAATAATCGCTTTGCTCGTCGGGCAGTTTACTTCTGTAAGTGACACTCGTGTCGGCTGGAAGAGCCAAGTCCGAGTCCACTCGCCTTTGTGCGACGGCACCAATGCCTGGCCCTGCGCCGAAACGCCAGAATCCTTCGAGGAGAATATCGACGACACGAGCCCAGAATCTCCGGATGATGTGTTTCTTGCATCCTCCTCCGGCCCTCTCCAATCCCCTCTGGCCCATGTCTTACTTTCCTTCGCCAACGATCCAAAGCCAAACGGTTACCATCCCGCTCCGGACCCACGCCCGCCTCGTTCCTAATGCCGAAAATAGCACTCCCTCAAAATCAACTTAAGTTCTGACTATGCCTGCAAACAGCGGGCTCGGGCTATCTCCGAGGCAAAGGAATTTCGCATGCGTGAACGGATCTGTCTTTTCTTCAATCCATTTTTCGACGGCCGCTATGAGGACCTCTTTCGCGGCGACCTCCGCCTGAACGTCCTTCGGGATTTCGCGGCGGGACTGGTCGTTGCCATGGTTGCCATTCCCCTCGCCATGGGCTTTGCGATCGCTTCCGGCCTTCGCCCCGAGCAAGGGATTGTCGGAGGGGCCATAGCGGGTGCCGTCGGAGCTTTGCTAGGGGGCTCCAAGTACCAGGTTTACGGCCCAACAGCAGCGTTCATTCCCATAATCGCCGCAATCATGACCAAGCACGATCATGGGTTTCTGGTACTTTGCTCGTTTTTGGCAGCCGCTATCTTGATACTAATGGGGGTTTTCGCTCTAGGCCGGATCGTCAAGTTAGTCCCACACTCGATTGTCGTCGGGTTCTCCATCGGCATTGCAGTCACCATCGGAGTTTCACAAATTGGCGAAGTCCTCGGCATCTCCGCGCCCCTCTCCTACAATCTCGGAGCAAAGCTGCGCGGCATCGCCGAGCAATCCCATGAGATAAAGGTTTGGGCGTTCGGGCTTGCGATCTTGACCCTACTCCTTACGAA
>JAHFAF010000046.1:0-2172 GCA_023250715.1 Pseudobdellovibrionaceae bacterium
GTGCACCGCTACTGAGGAAGGCGGGCTGAAAAACCGATGAGTTACTACCAGGGCGACAAAATCGCTGGGGAATTAGGGCGACCAAATCGCCCAAAAATCACAAGAAATCTTGAATTTAACGCTATAAGTCATGAGGTTCTGCGTTTTCACAGTGTTCGATGGTAAAATGAATCATACTATGAAACTAGCTCTCCATATCAGAACCCCCGACGAGGAAAAAACTCAGGAGTATGAGAACGAGTCCATCAAAATAGGACGCGATGCGGAAGTTTGCCTACTGGATCGGGAAGTCTCGAGATTTCATGCGGAGTTCTACGAAGGAGCGGATGGGCGGCTTCGCCTAAAAGACCTAGGTAGTACGAATGGGACACTCCTCGATGGGAACAAAATTCTGGATTCGGTTCTTCAGATCGGATCGGAAATCCAAATAGGGCTGAGCTATATCACCGTCACGGGCTACCAGCCCTCGAATCAAGTTCCTGTCCCTACAGAAGGTGAGGCTGACTCCGGCATCGTCTTGAATCAATGGCCTGCAAATCTTCGCGCCATACCCAAAGACAAGCTGCACGATTTCGTCGATATGGTAAGCGAAGAAGATCGAAATAAATCCAGCCGACTCAAAGACCTCCTCGCCAAGCGCAAGAAGAAAACAGGCTGAAGCCTAGTGCAGCGAAGGCTTATCCGGACTTTTCGCCAATCCCCGATAACGGTCCGTCAAAACGTGGCTTCTGCCGTCCAAAGCCCTATCTTCCTTCAAATCCACTCGGAAACCGTCAATCGCGTCGAGCTGCTGTAAGCCATCGACGTGCATCCGCTTTTCCCGAAATAAAGGGTGCTGTTTCGCCTTGGCACGGGCCTCCTCGAAGGATTCAGCGGCGACGAATAGATTCACGTGCGATTCGTATACGCCGTCCAGAGTCTCCTGATCGTAATACCCACAATGGACTAGATAGAGCTTCATGTTTAGCTGTTAAATCTAATTTTGCCGCTGCCAACGGTCAATTTAGGATTTAGAGATAATAGAATGGATACGAACCGCCTTCGCTATTTCTGCACAGTCGCCCAAACGGTAAATATCCATCGGGCGGCTGAGCTTCTCCATCTTTCGCCAGCTGCACTTTCAAAGTCGATCAAGCTCTTGGAAGAGGAAGTGGGCTTACAGCTGCTTTTGCCAGCGGGGCGGGGAATAGCGATCACGGAAGAGGGCCGGAGGTTCGCGATGGAAGCGGAGCGGGTTCTTTCCCAGGTACAAGGGCTCCATGCATTTAAACAAAAGCGCGCGAATGGTGGCCCAACTTTGAGGCTAGGGTCGTTCGAGGTGTTCACCACACACGCTTTGGCGAAGATCCTCCCTAGAGAATCCTTCACATTAACTCTACATGAGCTCGTTCCCGGGAAGTTGGAAGAGGCCATCGCGGCGGGGCAATTAGATCTGGGAATCACCTACCTCCCTATTCCGCATCCCGAGCTCGACTTTCTAAAAGTCGCAACACTTACAATGGGAGTTTATGGACGGCCGGAATTATTGAATCGATTCGACTTGAAAGATCTTCCCTTCGCCGTGCCCGTAACGCCACTGCAAGGAACTCCAACGAAAGTCGTGGGGCTGGATGGGTGGCCGGACAATCTCTACGTGCGAAGTGTCCGCTACCGAGTCACTCTTATGGAGTCTGCTCTCGAGCTTTGTCGACGAGGGCAGGCTGTGGCTTACCTACCAAAGTTCGTAGTAAAACTTCACAACGAAAAGGTGACGAGCGCCTTTCAATTGCAAGCTTACAGCCGAAGCCTTCCCATTGGATCCAAGTACACGCAGCAACCGGTATATCTCATCAAAAGAAAATCCCGCGATGAAGACCAGTGGAGCAAGAAAATAGCGAAGGAACTTCGCTTAATGTGCAAATAACTTTCCCTCCCACGGGGGGACATGCGTGGGACAGGAGTTTGCCCGGGGTGGCACGATGAACTCGGCAAAGCCCAAATCCGCGTCCACGTCATACCGAGCATCACCAATTATCCATTGAGATCCCAAAGGCACAATGAAGGGAGCTCTCGCAAAACGCACAAAGGCGGAAAATCCGCAATGCGTTCGTTCCATCGACTCGATCCTTTCCCACTCTTCTTCCCACTGACCAATCCACATCACGTGAGCCTCTTCCGGCAACGAAACGGGAA
>JAHFAF010000046.1:2182-18815 GCA_023250715.1 Pseudobdellovibrionaceae bacterium
GAGGCATCGTCGTTTCCAATTGACGGGCTCTAGGGCAACGCTCTGGAGGGTAAATTGCGGGGAACGGGCCAACGAGGCCTTTACGAATGCGGTATTTCCGAGCGTATTTTTCCACCGTGATCACGGCCCAACAGAGCGGGTTAGCTGGTAAAGGGCTCAAAATGATGTCTTGGAAATCGACTCCAGAAGAAACTGATCGGAGAATCTGACCCCGAGCAATTCTTCCAACGACAAAGAAAATAAGAAGGACGAGTAAGGAACTCACCCACACATAGCGATGCCAGGCATGCCTTGCCGCAAACCAGGCCCCACCCGCTAGCCCCGTCAAAAGAATCGCAAGAGTGGTAGGAATAAAAGGGGTAGCCCAGGAAACAATCAGTGAAGTGGCAAACATCGCACCGAAAAGAGCACGCACAATGGGATTCGAGCTAACGAAAAAAAGTGGGGGAATCAAAAGCACCCAAAACGTAGGCTCGAGAATAAAGAGCGAATCCCCATAGTACCAACGATTATCTATTGGCCAAAATGGGTGAACACCATAGCTATTCAGATAATCCAACCCGATGTGCAGGATGGGGCCCAGGAAGCAAAGTCCCCACCATAGGCGTATTTCTATTTTCGAAACATTCCTCTTTTTCCTTTTCGCCCACACCCAGCCCAAAGCAAACACAAATACCGACTCGAAAAGTCCAACTAGAAGCGTATGCGTGTGACCGCGGTGGTGGAGAAGATAGCTCATTCTCCCACTCAAGAAGGGGGCATACACGATATCGAGATCTGGAAAATTATTGGCGATAGCCGAGAGAGTCCACGCGTAGCCACGCGCCTTCGAACGAGCGTGAGGGGGGACAAAACGCAGGGCCGCCTCGGCTACCGTCAGGCCCGCTAAGGAGTGTGTGAGATTATCCAACCCAACGCCTTCCCGCGATCAATCGGTTGAATCCTAGCGCAACCAAAGAGGCTACCATCAGCGGGAAGATTGTGGAATGACGGTCGGTCATTTCCATTACGATCACCAGTGCCGTAAACGGTGCACGCGTAATCGCACTCAAAAAACCTGCCATTCCCACCATAACGAAGAGATTGTGATCAATTGGCGAAATATATTGGGCGCTCAATGAGCCGATAAGAGCACCCATGGAAAGACCCGGAGCTAGTAAGCCACCGGAACAGCCAGAAAGACTAGAGAGGATGACTCCGAAAAAACGGCCGGCGAGAAGCGTCCAAGTTCCCACGCCCCCGCCTAATAACAACTCCTCGATGGTCCCGATTCCTCCGCCAATGGTTCTGACATCGAAGAATACTGCGATAGCCGCCATGATGAGTCCGATAAAAGCGGCGAGGAGGACTCGGCGCGAGGGAAAAAGGCGATTTAAACGAATATCAAAATAGCTGCGCGCCTTCTCAAACCCTCCTGCGACTAAGCCACACAATGCACCGACGATAAGAGCATGGAAAACCGAGCTGAGCCCTACGGGACCTATTTTGGGGTAACCCAAGAATAAATATCGCCCCCAAAGCCACTGCGCGACCATTCCCGCGATGATCACTGCGGAAATGACCACTGTTTTGAACTGATGGAAGTGTTGTTGCGCAAGCTCTTCGAGAACGAAGACAATTCCCGCAAGTGGCGTATTAAACGCGGCCGCCACTCCGGCAGCGCCCCCTGCGATGATCCACGATCGGTGCTCTTGATAGGGCCAAAGGATACTAAACTGCCGGCCGACGAAATAAAAAACACAAGCCGCTATCTGAACAATGGGGCCCTCGCGGCCTAATGAACTTCCGCCGGCCGTTGCGATGATGGAGCTCGCGATGATGATGAACATCACTTTCAAGCTCAAGGTAGCGTTGATAGCCGCTTTTTCCTTTTCCGTGTCGAGCTGTATGACTTGCGTAACTCTCGATACGCCAGAACCGCCCGCAGCGGGGGCGAAATTGAAGACGATACTAGAGGCGACAGCGAAGCAGAGGGGACCCCAGGCCAAATAAAAATAGGGGTGAGTAGAGGCGAAGGCTTGAGCCTGTTCAATGACATTGCTGAAAAAGGAAGAATAAGCGACGGCGATAAAACCCACCGCTACTGCCGCCACCCAATAGGGGATCGCCCGGAGCTCCGGGCGCATCTCCAGATGCTCGCGGATCCATTTCAGGTAATCGAACGAGCGGAGCTGGACGAGCCGTCGTTTCAGGCCTTCCAGCATCTTGAGTTACCGAGTCGTGGGACGCGCCCAATACGCCGTCAAGAAAGCACCATAGCTCCAGGTGAGATGAGGAGCCCCTTGCATGTAACCCGAGTAGCGATTCATCTGTTCGGCAAAATCGCCCGATCCCCCGTGATAGCGGATGCGGTCCAGATACGTATCTCCCTTTGCGCGAAGACTAAGTGCACGCGTCTGGCTCCTAGAAAGCGTCGCCGCCTGGTAGTAATACTCCGCAAGAGCGGCGGTGAGGAGCACCCAGCCGTTTCCTTCCGCACCAGTTTGTACGCCGTCATAACGATCCTCTGGGTATCGCCCAATGATAAGTGCGGGTAACCCATTTCGATTAATCGGGTAGATCTGCTGGAAGGTATCCTCTAGCTTTTGGACCGTTGCCACAACTCTACTGTCGGAAGCCGACAAAAATCCATCCTGGGTATTCCCGTGAAGGACCCCGAGAACAATGCTCGCGTCTAGCCCGCCCTTATAATCGATTCCCCCATCCCGATCGAGGGTGGCGACCAGGAACTTTCGGTTGGAGTCCCAATGCATCAAGATTTCCGCTTCAAGAAATTTTGCCTGGGCGTTGTACCAGCTAGCAGCTCCTTGATCTCCCAAGAAGGCGGCCAAACGCGCGCCATCTTTTAGAGCACGGCGCTGAACCATTCTCGTAAAAAAATGGTGCCCGCGAATTTCCTCCCAAAGATCGAAATCGGTGGAATGCCAATGATGAGAGACGTATTCAAGATCCGCTTTGATCACGCGGTGTGCAGGAAGTTCTTGCTCGTAGAGGTATTCCCGAACGAGATTTTCCTTTCCTTCAGCCAACCAAAGAAACGCTAGCTTCGTCAACGTGATCGCGCGCAAGGCAGGTCCATCATTCTGCGGACGTCCCCAAGCGCCGTAAAACGGACTCCCATCCACTTCGAACTTGGGCTCGCCAAGGCCTCCGCTCGGGTTTTCCGTCATTTGGTTTCTACGGGAAAAGCGAATGTAGTCCATCAGCGCGTTGGACAACGCTTCTTTTTCCGCCGTGTCCGAAGTCCTTGCATACCTCTGAACTAACGCACCCATCGTGATCGCGGCGTCGCGAACCCAATGATAAAAATAATTGGGATTGTCTTTCGAAGGCGAGGCCACGACCGATCCTTGGGCCGTTCCTGGCGCAGAAATATTGGCTAGAAGGTGCGAGAGCGAGGTGGCTTCGGTTTTTCCCAACCACTCGTTAAGAGAGAGAGCCGCCCTTGCCGGCTCTGCCCCCATGAAAGACCAAATCAAAAAAGGCCAAAAGAACACCCGCTGAAGATGAATCCCACGCTGTTTCATTTTCCCCAACCCCTGAATAATTTATGAAAAAATCTAAATTTCTTTTACCTCATTCGGGGTGGGTTTGAGTAGCTGAAAGAGTAACGCATACCGTCGATAAAAGGGGTCAATTTACTTTCAATATTGAAAGGTAACTGACCCCTTTTAAGATTAGTGCTGGTGTTGCTGCTGCTGTTGTTGATGACCATCGCCATCGGCACAGCAGCAATCGCAATCGGCATCACATGCTCCATCGCCGCAATCATCGCAGGTGCAATCGCACGCGCAATCATCGCCACATTGATCGCAAGTGCCCTGATCGCAGGTGTCGCAATCTTCGCTTTCGCATTGCTGGCCACATTGCCCGTCATCGCAGGTCACCTGATGTTGCTGCTGTTGTTGGTGCTGCTGATGGTGATCCGCAAATGCCGGTACTCCCAAGAACAGGATCAATGCCGTTAAACTCGTCACGAACTTCATGGAACCTCCTAGAATTGACTATCGAAGATAGATCTTCCGGACTTTACAGCAGTTTCGTCGCACCGGCATAACTCGGCATGACACATTCCCAAAAGGTATCCGTTACATATTGAGACGTGGTCGTGGAATCGAAAGCGTGATAGCCGAGCAAAGGAACATGAGCACAGCCCCCACCCAGAAGGGAAGGCCGTGATAGATCTGAAAGAGAGAGCCGGCCATCGCGGGGCCGAAAACTCTGCCAAGTCCTCCTAGAGATTGACCGATGCCCAGTGTCGTCCCTTGTTCATTGCGGGCCGCCGACTGAGAAAGAAGACTGGATAAAGAGGGATTCGTAATCCCCGTCCCCACCGCGAGCAGCACCGATACCGCCATGAGAAGAGCAAAAATCTTTAGCATCCCAACAAAAGGAATGGCGAAGAGGCATAACCCTGCCAAACAAGTTCCAGTCGATAACAAACGCCGTTCTCCAAAACGACGGGCTAACTTCCCGATAAGGCCACCCTGGACAACGGTAGCCGTCACCCCGACGCAGATCAAAACCCACGCCGTCAAAGCTGCGGCCTCTCTCGCGTGCATGGCACTTGGAAATCGACCCTCGCCTCGAAGCCAGGTCACCTCGATGAACATTCCCAAAACTTGTTCCATCAAGGAAAAGGCACTCGTCCAAAAGAAGTAGAGTAGAAAAAGCTGCGGAATATTCGGATGCCGGGCCGCGTGGCGAATCGCTTTCCACGAAAGCGCAAAGTGGCTTGTTTCGCTTGGCCGATCGCCTGGGTGATGCGTCTCGGGCAAATAAAGGTAGGCGGAGAAAAAATTCACGGCGCAAAGGCCCGCAGCGATAAATGCAGGTGTGGCTAGACCAAACTGCCCGAAGAATCCACCGATTGCCGGACCAAAAATAAAGCCCAAGCCAAACGCAGCCCCAATCAGGCCCATCCCCTTCGCGCGAGTTTCTGGCGTCGTGCTATCGGCGATGATGGCTTGCGCCGTACCGATATTGGCACTTCCAAGCCCTGCCAACATGCGCGCGAAAAAAAGAACTTCAAGACTCTTTGCGAACCCAAAAATTAAATACCCAACGGCCGTTACACACACGCTCATTAGAAGAACTGGACGGCGGCCGACCTTGTCGGACACCTTTCCCCAGAAAGGGGAAAAGAGAAACTGCATCAACGAGAAGGATGCTCCGAGTAGTGTCACCACGGCGGGTGAGGCGCCCAAGGTCTCCGCGAAAAAGGGCTGGATCGGAATGATGATCCCGAATCCCATCAGATCCAGAAAAATAGTGAAGAAAACGATGCCGAGCGTGCGGCGAGAAGACCCTACCATGTGAGAGCCACTATAACGGACGAAATTGCGCCCGGCCATTCCTACTCTTGAGACCTTGAGATCATTTGTATTCTCGAAGAGCCGTCCATATCTTAGCGCATTCCATTGGAATGCCCCGAGCCTTCCCCAGCTTAGGGGATGTGGGCCCCACCCTTGCACTATTAGCCCCAGGCGATGCGCAATGTAGTTCATAAAGTCTTTCAGGATCTCTTAGGAAGAGCCCCCAGCGAAGGAGTGGCCCGTGATTGGAGCCTTCAATTGGAGGAGGGGGCGAGCCATTCAACCTTGGCCTCTTGCCTGTTGCACTCTGAGGAAAACCGCGAACGCGTCATCAGTAAATTTTATCTACAATTTTTGGGAAGAGCCCCCGGAGCCGAGACCCTTCTCTATTGGAAAGAGCAAAATCAAGAGGACCTCCTTGCTGCACTACTCGCCGGCGAAGAATATTTCGACAAAAACGGAAAGACCCCGGCCCTGTTCGTGCGAGCACTCTTTCGAGACCTTTTGAAGCGGTTTCCGACGATTTCGGAAATTGAAGCCTGGGTAGGGCTCATGAGCTCGCATAGCGCGACCCGAGAGGACGTGGTGCGGGATTTTTTGGAGCATGAGGAGTACAGAGCCCTACTCGTGAAAGAATGGTTCTGGCTATATCTGCGAAGACTGCCCGATGGAGAAACTGTGGACCATTGGATGGACCGCTGGAGAAACGGCATGACTCGAGAGACCGTTCAGATTGGGATTCTTTCCTCACGCGAATATCTTTTTACAGCTTCCTGATGGCTTCGAGTGTCTCCCTAATGGGAGACTCCGCATCCTTATCTGCCAGAATGAGGGCTTCCGATAATCTCGGATCGCGTGTCACCTTCATCGCGATCAAAGCATTGCGCCTCAAGCCGTTTCTTTTCGCACGAGTGAGGGGCGTCCCCCCGAAGAATTTCTGGTATTGCGTTTCCGTCATCGTCGCGACCTCGAAGAGAGAGGGAATTTCTTTAATTTCTAAATCCGAAGGCAACTTTCTCCCACGCGAGACATTATAGGGGCAGGAAGTCTGACAAAGATCGCAGCCGAAGTAATATTCAGCGAGGTGGGGCCAAAACTCTTCAGGGATCGGACCGCGGTTTTCAATCGTCCAATAGGCAAGACAGCGCCTCGCATCGATCTGGTAATCCTTATCGAGTGCCCCCGTGGGACACGCGACCTGGCATTGCTTGCACGGGCCACAGCCGCCTTCTTTCGATTTCTTTTCGAAGGACCTGGGAGAGGTGCGGCTATCCAAGTGTAAAGATTCCGTTGTGAGAATTTCCCCCAAAAGAAGAAAGCTCCCGTGATCGGGATGAATGAAGCAGGTATTTTTTCCAATAAAACCTCGCTCACTCGAAGCCGCAAGTGCTCGCTCTAGCACCGGAGCGCTATCGACGACGACTCTCGATTTTTGAAGACCGAGAGCGAGCGCGATTCTCTCCCCACGTTCCCAGAGCACTTGATGGTAATCGCAAAAACGCGCGTATTGGGCCACACGAGGCGGGGGCATTTCCGCACCCAAGTCATAAGGCAAAGCAACGAGGATCGCCGAGCGGGCATTATCCAAAAGCTTGCGAGGGTCGAGCCGCAATTCTTGGTATTTTTCAAGGAACTGCATTCCGGCCTGGCGCCCTTGCGCAAGCCACTCTTGATACCGTCGAAAGTCTTCTTCGACCTCCAAGGGGACAACCCCAAGAAAGAGAAGCCCTTCCCTTTCTATGGCTTTTTGAATGAAATCACGATCCACTCCCACTAACCTAGCCTGAAAGTGACATATTTTTCGAGCTAGAATGCGTGAGACGGGCCCAGATCGGGGCGCACGGAGCTTTTCGGAACCGGAGCTTACCTCATTGGTAAGTGAGGTTGCGAAATAGCGAGTACGCCCCGAGATGGGCTCGTCTCACGCAAGTACAGCGGTTATAGCCGAAAAATATGTCACTTTCGGGCTTGCGTTGCCCGGAGCCCAGCGGAAGCGTATTTTTCTCTACGTGGACCTTTCTATTTTTCCTCGCATTCAAATGGGCCTTTCGCTCGCATTCCACATCATTTTTGCATCCATAGGGATGACCATGCCCGTTTTGATGGCGCTGGCGGAGTGGCGGGCTTGGAAACACAAAGACCCGGTCGCAAAGGAGCTAAACCGTGCCTGGGCAAAGGGGACCGCGGTCTTTTTTGCGATTGGTGCTGTGTCGGGGACGGTTCTAGCGTTCGAGCTAGGCCTTCTCTTTCCGAAATTCATGTTGAAGGCTGGTCCCACCATTGGACTACCCTTTGCGCTCGAAGGATTCGCGTTTTTCACAGAAAGTATTTTTCTCGGGATCTATCTTTACGGAGAATCTAAAGTCTCCCCCTCCTTTCATTTCCTCTCCGGCATCGTGGTCGCCGTGAGCGGCCTTCTCTCGGCGATTTTCGTGACCTGTGCGAATGCTTGGATGAATACGCCCGGAAAGGATCACCCCTTAGCTCCTTTTCTATCCCCAGCACTCTGGCATGAGCTTCCACATTCCATCCTGGCTTGTTTTGTCGCTGTTGGGCTCGCTGTCGCCGCCATCCACGCGCGCGAGCTCTTGGAAAAGCCCCACTCCACCTTTCATCGCCTGGCCCTTCGGTACGCCCTTATCGTCGCTCTGCCTGGAATGCTTCTTCAGCCCTTTATCGGACATCTGGCAGGACAAAGAGTTTATCAACTGCAGCCGCAAAAGTTCGCAGCAATCGAGAATTTAACCGTGACTGAAAAAGGGGGATTGATTTCTTTTCTCGCAACCAACAAATGGGACTCGGAATTGAAGGGATTGGATCAATTCCCCGAATCCCCATCGCCTCTCGTTCGTCCTGCCTTCCTTCTGATGATTGCTTCAGGGATTTTTTTATTTGCCTTTTCCCTTTTACTGATTTTCCGCTGGGAGAAATTCGATCGAAGCCTATTAAAGGCGATCATGTTCTCGGGTCCCTTAGGCTTTCTCGCATTGGAATCCGGCTGGATGGTCACCGAGATCGGTCGCCAACCTTGGATCATCCAAGGTGTAATGAAGACGAGCGAAGCAATCGTCGCACAACCCGGATTGTCTTTGCGCCCTTTCTTCTTTGCAGGTCTCTACCTAGTCCTGGGAATAGCGACGCTCCAAATTCTAAGGAGCTACGTACGCAATGAGTAGTCTTCTCAGTCAGATATTAGCGCTCGCCATTTTAGTCTCCCTTTCGCTCTATCTCGTGCTAGGCGGAGCGGACTTCGGCGGCGGCATCTGGGATCTTTTGGCGGTGGGCCCGCGCGCGAAAAAGCAAAGAGCTTTGATCGATAGTGCGATAGCACCTGTGTGGGAAGCTAATCATGTCTGGCTCATTCTCGCGCTCGTGCTCATGTTCTCTGCCTTTCCTCCCGCCTTTCACAAAATAGTCACCGATCTTTACGTTCCGCTCTCCATTCTTCTCATCGGAATTGTTTTGCGAGGAGCCGCTTTCATTTTTCGCCATTACGGGCCCGGCCATTCTGATGTTTGGGGCAGGCTCTTCGCAGCAACTAGTCTTCTCGCTCCCTTTTGCTTGGGATGGTGCTGGGGGGTAGTTCGCGCCGGGCAGCCGTGGGCGACCGCGATCGCAACTACCTTTGCTTGCGCTTATCTCGCTGCGGTCTTCCTCACTCAAGAAAGTGGGGACGCCGGGCTCAGGCAGGATTTCAAACTCCGCGCCCTTCTTCTTGGAAATCCGATCGCTCTAGTCTGGATTCTCATCGGCCCTGCCGAGATCTCACAATTCGCACGACTCTTCATTTTCATTTTGGGGTTCTGCGCTTTTCGAGCATTGCAAAAAGATCGTTTTCAGATAGCACGTTATCTCGCAGCCGCTTGTGTCTTTGGATTGGGGATTGCGTGGGGGACAGGGCAGTATCCTTTTTTAGTCTATCCCGATTTCACAATCGCAAACTCGGCCGCTCCGCCGGAAACGTTGAAGTATCTGGTGATCGCCCTGACGGGTGGAGGACTGCTTCTTTTCCCCTCTCTCTTTTGGTTATTTCGAATTTTTAAGAAGTGAATTCACTTAAGCCGCTGCTCAATCACACGCATCATTTGAATCGTCTCCACACGATCCTTCGGAGTCTTAATCAGTGAGTTGTCTTTCCCTATTGGCTCCGCCAACGCGTCTTTGGCGGCGGCCCAACCCATGATTAATTTTTCCATGGACTCGTCCTTAATTTCAAAGCCCTGATACTTCACACCGAGCCCGGAAGAAGCAAACTCTTCCAGCCTTCGATTGAGTGCCGACTGAATGGGATGCATATCGATCTTCAAAGTCTTTATTTCTTTCACGGCGTTCGAAAGTAACTCCTTCTGTTTGGGCTGAAGCGATACCCCCTGCCGAAGTGTCTCTAAGGTAGCCAAGTAGCTTGTTCTGACCTCTTCCCCATGATTGGATTTACTTGAAAACTCCTCGGCCGAATACCCGCCACTCTTTCGCGGCGCCATTTCACTCAAGAATGAAATGGAATTATAACCCAGTAAACGAAGGCACTTTCCATTCGGCAGCTCATTCACGAACTCTGTTTCATTTAGCCCGTGCAAATCCAAAATAACGATGGCCCGGGGCTGTCCCCCTGTTTCAGAAAAGACGTCAGGCCGAAGAAGATCTTGGATAGAATAAGATTTCCCCACGGCCACTTTATTAGAAAGCTCGGGAAGCATGCCGAGTGCACTGATCATGGAGCCCGTCTTCCCCACCTCTCTGGACAATAGAGATTCTCGTTGGTTTTCGGCTAGCGTTTCAAAGGCCTTTTCCTGCGCGGGAGTAACGCGAGCAGGTTTGAGGGCTACAACAGTGTCCCCGAATAGCATTTCCATGCGGTGATAATCTGCGTTGTGCTTCACGGAAGTGTTCCGCAGGGGCATGGCGAGGTAGGCGACTCGCTCATTTGGGTAATTTAAATAGAAGTGCTCACCGTGAAGGACTCCCGCGAAGACTATCAACAGGCTTTTATCAGGCTGGGTACCAAGCGCATATTGGAGGTGATTCACGAGTGTATGATCGCGGGCTTCCTTTTTTCGAAAACGCATCGCCTGGAATCCCTCACGAGGGGAAATCCGTTTCCCATCGAAGGTAACACCCTCGAGGCCCTTCAGCTCCGGTTCTCTGTCGTTCAAGACCGCATTCACATCGTTACGATCGATCTTCCAATCCCGTGCGCTTTTGAGTTGAGCAGCCAAGGGAGTGGGCGCCAGGTACTTCTTTTGCCACGTTCGCCATTGGGTGAGGCACGCCTCCTGTTCCGGAGTTCTTTCCTCTTCAAGTGAATGCCCCCAGCTAAAAGTAGAAAGCAGCGTAAGCAGAAGACAAAAATAGGCCATCCCGTACCTCAGATATACAGCCACAGCGCGGCTGCTAGACGCTAAATGCGTCTAAACGCGAAGCCAATACGCAAGGGAGGTGCCAGACTATTTGAAAATGGAATAGACACTAATTACGTGGCTCGTACTTCCGGCAAGAACGAAGAGGTGCCAAATTTCGTGAAATCCAAAAACTTCGGGAAAGGGGTCGGGCCATTTGAGAGCGTAAATGACAGCCCCAACGGTGTAGAACAAACCGCCAGCGATGAGCCAGTGGAGGGACTCAGGGGAAACAATCCGACTAAGCGGGGGAAGGACAACGACAGCGAGCCACCCCATCCCTAAATATAGTGCCGTGGAAAGCCAACGCGGAGCGTGAATCCAAAAAATCTTGAATAGAATTCCGATCACGGTGACTAGCCAAACGAAGCCGAAAAAAATAAATCCCTTGGTACCCCGAAGCGGCCCCAGACAAAACGGCGTGTAGGTGCCCGCGATAAGCAGGAAGATCATCGTGTGATCCACTCGGCGAAGAATGAGCTGGGTCGACTCTGAAAACCTGGAGAGGTGATAAAGTGCACTCGAGGAATAAAGAAGAATGATGCTCGCACCAAAAATGGAAAAGGAGACAACATCCCACACAGTCCCTTTTTCCACACTTTGAATGACCAGAAAAACCAGGGCGACGATTCCCAGCCCAGCACCTAGAAGGTGCGTCAGTCCGCTAAAGGGATCACGCAGGGTAAACTTCACCCTTCTCTTCTATCACACTTCAAGGCGGCAAGCAGAAGAGAGCGATTCATTATTTCGGACAATGACCTAGGATTCTCAAGACCGATGCGCGCGAGCTCTTTTTCGAAGCCGCGTGGACTTGTGAATAGCCCCACAAGAATCCCACGCAAAATAAGCGGCTTCCTCATGCCTTTTAGATTCTCCAGCGCGAAGCTCAAACGCTCTTCTTCCGGTGTGAGGTCGCTACCAAAAGGGAACGGCGCGAATATTTTCTCGGCACGGCCCACTTGAATGAGGCTATGCACTTTTTTCGGTGTATTATTCCGAGCCCATTCCGGAATCTGATATCCGGAGGAAATCTTTCTATTACGCTTCGCCACCTTCAAAAGGTCCTCCTGAAACTCAGAGTCTGTAATGTTCAAAAGTTCCTGAATGGTTGCTTCATCGGATTTCCCACGAATATTGGCAATTCCATATTCCGTTATGACGACATCCCTTAAGTGCCGCGGAATCGTAAGGTGCCCGTGCGACCAAACGATATTGGATGTTCTTCCTCGGGAGGATTCGCGCGTACTTCGAAGCATGAGAATGGAGCGAGAACCTTCTAGCTCATGCGATTGCGCCACAAAATTGTATTGCCCGCCGACTCCACTCACCACTCTTCCATCTTCCAGGGTCTCGGAAGCCGCACCTCCCAGTAGCGTTACTTGCATGCAGGTATTGAAAAACCGGGCATTCTTTCTCTGCGTTCGCTGGAGCGTTTCATCCGGATCATAGAGGTCATTCACTTTTGAGACTCTGCCCATGCGGAGACCGCTATAATCTTCCCCCTCGAGATTTCGAAGCCATTCGTAAAACTCTTTCGAGCCCAAGAAGAAAGCACCCTGGAGATAGACCCCGTCCTCCACGCACCGCTTAAGGATCCCGGCCTTTCGCAAATGCATGAACCCATCCATCACCATCTCACTTAACCCAAACAACCCTTTCTCAAACCGCGAATCGGCCATCTCAATATTGTCCGACCTCCCTTGGAGAAAGGTATGCCGTACCTTTTTCCAAGTTTCATTTTGGGTGTGACGTAAGAGTAGGGAGGCCACTAAGGCGTCGGAGAGAGAGCCGATCCCGATTTGCAATGTCCCTTCATCGAGCACGAGCTGGCTTGCGTAAAAACCGATGCAGTGATCGACTTCGTCCACGGACGTTTTCGGCAAAGCAAAGAGCTCGTGCGAGGACAGCGGGTCTTCCACTATCACGTCAAAAAAATCTTCTCCCACTTCAGCTTCCCCGGTAAGGAAGGGAAGATTTTTATGAACTACTCCCACCATCACAGCATCGCTGCGATCCAAGAAATCGAGAGTGAGATCGGGGTTACAGCTAAGGCTATAGCGGCCCGACACAGGATCTTTCGCGACGATTTGCACGACAGCCTGCACCCCCTCACGGGCGAGGTTAGCGGCTACATGGGTGTAATTGATGCTTTGGTAGTGGCGCTGAAGGGAAAGCGAGCCCAGGGCCTTACCCGCGTGCACGTAGAACTCATGGACCTGAACATTAGAAGGAAGCCTGTCGCGCTGGGCATCCTCGGCGTAGCGAAGACGGGGGAAATCTTTTCCCCACTGGCGCAAAACAAACGGATCTAAGAAGCGCTTGGCGAGCCCTTTTCCACCCGGCGGATTCAGGGAAAGCGCCGTATGAATGGACAATCGAAATTGCGAATCCTGGACGGCCCTCTCATAGAGAAGGTTGAGTAACCCATTCGGCTTTCCAAGGCCAAGCGGAGCCGCTACGCGAAGCTCTGCCGAAAATAGAGAAAAGAGGTACCCCGCTGCTTCTTCAATGGTGCCGAATTTCTTCGGACTCTCCTCGGGATCCCTCTTAATACGGGCCATCCCAAGGAATTACGCAAGGCTTCAGAGAGAGTAAAGGACTAGTAACGGTCTCGACCGCCACCGCCGCCACGGCCCCCACCACGGCCTCCGCCGCCGCCATAGCCTCCGCCACCGCCTCCACGGCCTCCTCCGCCTCCGCCGTATCCACCACCGCCTCCGCCGCCGCCATAGCCTCCGCCTCCACCACCGCCAGAGCGGGGGGCCATCGGTCGGGCTTCATTGACGGTGAGCGCGCGGCCACTGAATTCCTGGCCATTAAAGCGCTCAATCGCGGCCTGAGCGTCTTCGTCTGTTTCGTATTCGACGAAGGCAAAGCCCTTTGAGCGTCCGGTATCACGGTCTGAAATGATTTTTACCGAGGTGACACTTCCGACCGAAGCGAAGTGGTCCGTCAGTTCCTGCTCCGTAGCGGAGAAAGGAAGGTTTCCTACATATAACTTGTTACCCATTCGAAAAGTTCCTCCTAAAGAAACGCGATTAATTTATCAGGTAAAATGAAGTTTTCAAGAAGGGTTAATTTCCGTGCTCATCCCGGATATCGCCGACCAGCCTCTCCAATACATTCTCCAATGTCACAATCCCGAGATTCTGCTTCGTTTTGGGATCCTGCACGATAGCCAGGTGCGCCCTGCAGCTTTGGAAGAGTTTCATCAATTGATCCTGCCGCAAAGCCGGATCCACGAAAATGGGCGGCCGCGCGCACTTCTGAAACGCTTCATTTGAAAACTTTTGCAAGAGTTGAGGCCAAACGTCTTTCATGTGAACAATTCCAACAACACGGCCGAAATCAACCTCACACAAAGGAAAGCGCGTGTGCATGCGGGTACGCACCGTCGCTAGGTTATCTTCTAAGTTTCTCCCCATAGAAACCGTTTGCACGTGATCGCGCGGCACCATGATGTCCGCAACCCGTTTATCGGCAAACTCAAATGCCCGAGTAATGATCTGCGCTTCACTGTCGCTAATCACCCCATCTTCTCGAGACTCCTTCATCACGAGCTTCAGCTCGTTCTCGGTCAGGGGCGACTCTTCCAGATGGTAATAGCCAATGAGCTTGAGAATTGCGTTCGCAAGAAACGTGAAAGTTCGAATGAGCGGCCGGGAAGCATAGTGAAAGGCACGTAAAGGGCCGGAGACCCAAAGAGTGATGTTCTCCGCATTTTGAATCGCCATGTTTTTCGGAACAAGCTCGCCCAACACCACATGTAAAAGAGTGATGAAAAAGAAGGCTAGAGTGGTGGCGAGAATATGTCTGGCACCCGTCTGCGGTGCAAAAAAAATAGGGAACCCCAACCGGAGAATGTTCTCGAAAGCATTTTCTCCGAGCCAGCCTAAACCTAGACTCGAGACCGTGATCCCCAATTGAGTCGCGGAAAGATAGGAGTCGAGCTCGTCTACACAGCGAATGGATACGCGCGCCGCAGAAATTCCCTGCCCCGCAAGCTCTTCCAGACGAGTCCTTCGTACCTTAACGATGGCAAACTCGGCGGCAACAAATAGCGCATTAAGGCTAACCAGGGCCAGTGAGCCAACCAACATGGACCAGGTAAGGATCGCGTCCGGGTGCGAGAGCATGGTGGATTAATCTAACATATTCAGTAGAATGCAGCCATGATGCACATCGGCTTATCGGCTTGTTTTTTCCACCGTGACCCGAAACGAAATCTCTTCAAGGACAAGACCCTCCTCTATCTCGAAGAATCTCTCGCGCACTGGCTAATGGAGGAAGAAATTCTCACTGTTCTCATTCCTACGCCGGGAAAACGAAAAGCCCACTTGAAAAAGATCGTCGCCGATCTCGACGGACTCGTTCTTCAGGGCGGAGCGGATGTTTCCCCGGAAACCTACGGCGAAAAACCCTTAAAGCCCGAATGGTCCGGAGATCGAATTAGGGATGAGTATGAAATCGCATTGGTGAAGGAATTCAGACGGCAGAAGAAGCCCATTCTAGGGATCTGCAGAGGTGCCCAGCTCCTCAATGTCGCTTTCGGAGGGACGCTCTATCAAGATATCAACACTCAACTCCCCGAAGCACTCGTGCATCGAAACTGGGAAATCTACGACAAGAATTTTCACCATGTCGCCTTTGAGCCCGCTTCCTGGCTCTCGAAAGTATTTCCGAAGCAAAAGAAAGTAAGGGTCAACAGCATTCATCACCAAGGGGTGAAGGATTTAGGCAAAGGACTTTCGATCGAGGCACGGTGTACGGAGGATGGAATGGTGGAAGCGATCCGCGCCAAAAAAGGACCTTTTCTATTCGCCTTTCAATGGCACCCGGAGTTTCACGATCCAAAAGACAGGAATCTCTTAGATTGTAGGCCCATTCTGAAGAGCTTCATTAAGGCTGCGGAAAGACAGTAATCGTCTCGGAATAGAAAGGCCTACCTAAAGCAGGCAACGCCATCCGGCTACAATTTTTCAATTGAGTGTACCGACACAGACAAAAGACGAGCCCTCTATCGGAATCGCTCTCTGCCACGGTAGCCGCGCTATGAACATCACCATCGGAAAGATCCATGACTAGTACTCGGCCAGCATCCTTGGGATCGGCCGTGTACGACCAAGCGAAACCACCCAAGTGTAGTTCGTCGGCCACATCGTGAAGGGATTGACGATGGGCCCGAAGCGTCTCGATATCGGGTAAAACATAATTGTAGCTGGCAGTACCGTAGCAACCGGTTAGCGCCGAAGCGTGGGCGCGAATGGTATCGAAGCGCAAAGTCCACTGCGCACGGCCAGGAATTGCCGATGCCGAAATTGGAATGAAAAATACCCCCAGAATGAAAGAACGCATTTCCCCCCCTTATCAAGAACTAGTTCACCGCTTTTCGAGAAAACTGAGTCACCAAATCTCTCGGCATGAACCGCACAGCACTTGCCAATACACGATTGCGAAGGCCCGGTATTACGACCGATTTGGACGACATCAACCCGCGATAGCCTACCTCAGCCACTGCGCGCGCGTCCATGACTCCGGACTTGAAAAGCTTGTTCCCCTCGAGATTCGCAGCCTTTGTGAAGTTGGATTCGGTGGGGCCAGGGCAAAGTGCCGTGACGCTGACTCCCGTTCCCTTAAGCTCATTATTCAGCGCCTCAGAAAAAGAGAGAACGAACGCCTTCGAAGCATAATAGATCGCCATAAACGGTCCCGGCTGAAATGCAGCGGTGGAGGCCACGTTTAGAATTCGCCCGCGTTTCCTCTCCGTCATTCCTTTCACGAATAGTTTCGTCAGGTGGACGAGCGTCACCATATTCAGCTGCATCATCTGAAGCTCTTTTTCCAAGGATGTCTCGAGAAAGCTGCCGAAATCGCCGTAGCCGGCGCTATTGACGAGGATGTCGACGTTCCAATTCTTTGCCC
>JAHFAF010000335.1:0-470 GCA_023250715.1 Pseudobdellovibrionaceae bacterium
CCGCGTCTTCTTTTGAAGACCCGCAATTACGCGATCGATTGCTTCATCGTAATCGGTGATTTCCACCATCGGCTTACCCTTACGAACCGCAAGCAATGCCGCTTCATTCACCACATTCGCGAGATCCGCCCCGACGAAACCAGGCGTTCGAGCCGCAACGATTTTCAAATCGATGCCCACGGACATCTTCACGTTTTTACTGTGAATCTTCAAAATGGCTTCCCGTCCCTTGATGTCGGGCCGATCCACTAATACCTGCCTATCAAAACGTCCGGCACGCAATAGAGCCGGATCCAACGTCTCCGGCCGGTTTGTCGCAGCCATGATAATGACCCCGGTCCGCGTATCGAATCCGTCCATTTCGACGAGCAATTGATTCAGCGTCTGCTCACGCTCGTCGTGTACACCCAGCGGAGAGACCGCACTTCTAACCTTTCCAATGGCATCCAATTCATCGATAAAAATGATAA
>JAHFAF010000335.1:480-5024 GCA_023250715.1 Pseudobdellovibrionaceae bacterium
AAACTCAGATCCACTCAAGGAAAAGAATGGCACGCCCGCCTCTCCGGCTACGGCCCGTGCTAAGAGAGTCTTTCCCGTTCCCGGCGGCCCTACGAGAAGAATGCCCTTCGGGATTTTGCCCCCAATCGCTCTGAATTTCTGAGGAGTCTTCAAGAAATCGATAATTTCGCTGAGCTCTTCCTTGGCCTCATCCACGCCGGCAACATCCTCGAACGTCACCTTCTTGGAATCATCCACAACGAGACGCGCTCTATTCTTTCCAAAACTCATGATGCCGGCACCCGGCCCCATGCGAAACGCTCGGGAGAAAAGCACTCGCCAGATCAATACGATGACGATGAAGGGAAGAACGTAATGCGAAAAGAAATTTCTCATCGCGACACTTTCCGCTTCGTAGCGGACGTCCATCTCATCCATGAGACGTGTCAGATCCGGATCGGGCTCTGGCATCGACATCGCGACAAAATACGTAATGGGAAGCTGCGCCAGATTATTCTTATCCGGCACCTCTTCGGTAAACCCCTTATAAAGACCCGGGGCAGCCACCACTCGGCGAATCTCTCCCGCGCGGATCTTGGATTTAAATTCACTGTACGGGATTTCCTTCGCCGAGAAATCAGGACGCGAATAGATGGAAACTAAAAGAATGACCGCGACACCGAAAAGGATCCAAGTCCAAAGGCCATTCCTACCGGACCAGCCGGGAAGCTTGTTCTTTCCGTACTTCGAAAGATTATTTCCGCCGTTTTTCGTCAACCCCGGAACCCCCAGCTTAAACTTCTTCTCGGGCGGCGTCGGGGGGACATCTTTTGTAGGCGGATTGTTCTGATTTTCCTGAGGTCCCTCGGACATAGCAAAACGATGTATCACACGGGTAGTTCAAACGCAATGAAACCCCCGACCAAATCAGTGATTCCAATATGTTATAGACGGGTCGCCCTTAACAATCGTGACAAACGCATCGCATCTTTCTTACGCTTGTTATCCCATTGAAAAGAATAGGAAACTTGCCCAAAATGTTTGCATCACTTCAAACCGGAAAATAGGGGGGGGATTGGCAGCCTGTTTCCTTTTCCCTCTTTTGGTATTCGGACAAATTCGCCGGCATGAGTTCGTTCTCATCGACGACAACGTTCATCTCCAAGAAAACCGCTACCTCCAGCCTCCGACCTGGAAGAATACGAAAGGCTTTTGGCGGGCGCCCTTTCTCGGGCTTTACATTCCGGTCACCTATTCCCTCTGGTCAGCAGAGGCGAAACTTGCTTACTCCGCGCAGGGAAAAGGGCTAGACCCGGGAGTTTTTCACGAGGTGAGCATCGCCCTTCACGCCGCGAACACTGTCTTGTGCTTTCTTCTCTTTCTTTCCTTGATGGAGCCATTCGCGGCACTACTTGCCGCCCTCTTTTTTTCGCTTCACCCCGTTCAAGCGGAGGCGGTGGCCTGGGCATCCGCGCAAAAGGATCTGCTCTGCGGATTTTTTAGTTTGCTTGCACTCTGGCAATACACGCGGTTTTGCCAAGATCGCAGGCGAGTGCGTTATGCCGTCGCAACGGTGAGTTTCCTGCTGGCCCTCTTATCCAAGCCCGCTTCCGTGGGACTCGCAGCTGTGGCATGGGCGATCGAAGTGGGCGTCATTGGCCGAAAGCCCAAGGATTCTTTCAAGTGGTTGTGGCCCTGGCTTTTCTTGGCGATTCCGATTTTGGGGATCACGAAGGTGCTTCAACCGGATCAGCACATCGGACCGGTACTTCCCTGGTGGCAGCGGCCACTCATCGCTTTCGATACGCTAGCATTTTACATTGCGAAAACCATTGTCCCGATTCGCCTCGCTCCGGATTATAGCCGCGCGCCCGACGTGCTGATTCACCATTGGATGGCCTATTTTAGCTGGCTCATCCCTCTCATCTTCGGATTTCTTTTCGCTCGTAAAGTCCGCGGCTGGCACTTTATCGCCATCATATTTATAGCGGGAATCCTTCCCGTGTTGGGATTAGTTCCCTTCTATTTCCAGGTTTTCTCGACGGTGGCCGATCGCTATCTTTACCTTTCTTTACTCTCCCCAGCCCTCGTATTCGGGCGCCTTCTCCCCCCGCGTTTTTGGGGCCGACTCGCAGGCTGTGCCGTTTTAGTAGTATTTTCTCTATTGAGTTTTGAGCAGGCCGGAAAATGGCGGGATAGCCTCACACTTTTCGAACATACCTTAAAGGTGAATCCGGGAAGCCTTCTCGCTCACAATAACTTGGGGGCCATTCTCGAAGAAAAAGGCAGGTACGACGAAGCGTACAAACATTACGCTTCTTCAGTAAAATTAGCGCCCGACTCAGTGCCGCCGCTCTATAATATAGCCCGCCTTCAGGCGATGAAGGGGAACTTCAAACTTGCTAAACCTCTTTTCTACGAAGTATTGCGTATGCAGCCCGATGTGGCCGAAGCCCACCAAAGCCTCGGGGCAATTTTTGCCAAGGAAAAAAACTGGAATGAAGCCGAAAAACACTTGATGATTGCGCTCCAAATTCGGCCGGAGTCCGAGAAAATCCGCGACTTACTCAAAAGCGTTCAAGACAACAGAGCGAATTTGAAGAAAAACTAACTTGACGCACAACGCCTATTACTTGAGTCTGCGTGAAAAAGCTTGGGAGGCTTATGAAGTATTCGATTTTGGCATTAACTATTCTATTCTCCGTCACCGCCTACTCTTTGACCAAACCTAATGAAGCCGATCGACAGAGCAAGGCTTCCAAAGAAGGACAAATAAAGAAGCTAGCACTCTGGCTAGGAGAAAAAACGCTCACCTGCAAAGATGGAGAAAACGTGACGCTTCGAGCGACCGCAAAGAAAGCCAAGGTGACCCTGGCTTCCATCTACGGCGACTCGGGAAATATCGATGAGGCGAGCACGGAAATCCAGCAAATCCAGGTAAATGATGTCATCACTCTTCTTTTGAGCGGTCCTGATTACGATGAGGGAAGCGCATTAGTCGTGATGCCCGGAAGTTTTAGCCAAACGGTGGGTCCGAAGGCGCAGGGATTTCCCGTGTTGAAAACTGAATCGCAGGCGACTGCGCTAATCTACGGGGACGAGACCGGCGTAACATCCGAGATGCGAAAGCTCGACTGCAATCTGCAATAGCGTTATGAGAAGCCATGGTGACTGAGGGCAAACGAAGACGCTGCGGAAAGATTCAGCTCCGCTCTCTCGTCCTCACGCTGTGGCTTCTTTCTCTTATTTCTGCGTTTTAAGATACTCGATCGCAAGGCGAGTTCGCCGGCGGACCATCTCTTTTCCCAAGACGTGCATTGTCTCGAACAAAGGGGGAGAGACTTTCGAACCCGAGATTTGATGATTGCGCTGCAAATTCGACCGGACTCGGAAAAGATCCGCGATCAATTGAGAAACGCTCAATCCAAGAAGAAGGACTAAATGCTTATGCACTTGAATCCCGTCGGGTCTGGTCGGAACTAAAATCTCCTGGAGTGCAAAGCTTATTAGACGACCACGGGGCAGTAATTTTTCACTGACTCCAAAGCCTTTGACACGTTAGCGAACGATTCGTTTTTGAAGCGATTATGTAGATACTAAAAAACCTTCCCAAAAACGAACCCGACGGGATTCAAGTGCATAAGCTTTAAGGACTAAAACTTCGGACTGCAGTGCACGATGGCACCAACCACCGAGCCCTCGGGTAAAGCCTTGCTTACGATGAGTGGGGCAAGTTTGTGGTAACCCTGATCATCATAGGGGGAGACACCCATAGCGAGATAAGCATTTTTAACGTCCAGGTTAGAAAGATCAGCGCTCACTTCTCCTTCATTCCATGCCTCACCGTCTCGGCCAAAAATGTGGGTAATCTTTCCATCCTTTCGATTCACCAATTCGAAAATGAAGTTCCCTTTGTTTTCCCATTTTGGCTCCGTAGGAAATAGAAGGGCGTGGATCCGAATGGAAGTGTCCCCGTCGAAATGTAAATCCTGAGTAAATCGCTTGGCCCCGCGCACAGCAGGCTCAAACTTCCCAAGCGCTCCTTGAGACTCATTTTCCGCATTCTGCCGAGCGTGTTCGATGACGGCATGGGCGCCGGCATTCCAAAAAACTCGTTCGGTTTTCGAAGGTAGATTCTCGTAGGCTCTCCAGGCTGTCGCCTTGCAATAGAACCCCTCCGGAACCTTTGTCTCGTCGGCTTGAATGGAAAATGAAAAGAATAGAATTCCTGTAAGAAAAGGCAGAAACCGCATAAGACCTCCGTGAAGATCGATTAGCGCATGGTTACCTGGCGCGTCAATCCTGTCCTCAGAGAAGAGGGACAAGTCTGGTGTAACGTTTGAGGTGCGAAAGCTCGACTGCAATTTGCAATAGCGCTATAAGAAGCCATGGTGACTGAGGGCAAACGAAGACGCTGCGGAAAGATTCAGCTCCGCTCTCTCGCCCTCACGCTGTGGCTTCTTTCTCTTATTTCTGCGTTTTAAGATACTCGATCGCAAGGCGAGTTCGCCGGCGGACCATCTCTTTTCCCAAGACGTGCATTGTCTCGAACAAAGGGGGAGAGA
>JAHFAF010000336.1 GCA_023250715.1 Pseudobdellovibrionaceae bacterium
GAGCATGGGTGTGGCTATCATCGGAGGCCTCATCAGCTCGACAATATTGACGCTGGTCGTAGTCCCAGCCGCCTTTTCCTACATCGACCGTTTCCGGCTGTGGAGCAAAGGGGTGTTATCAAAAAGGATCGCAAGCTCACCATCAGGAGTTCGCCAGGACCGCGCTGCTCGCATATAATGTATTCGCAAGAACGCATTTCATAACAAACTGCTTCACAAAATTCGGGGGAACCATGCCAAAGAGTTTCGTGCTCCTTGGGTTGACCTTCAGCGCAGTATGCGCCTGGGGGAAGGGTCTTACGTTGTCTGAAGTGAAAGCTGCGCTGCAATCTCGCCACGCTACCTGGGAGGCCGGCGAAACCTCAATCTCCAAGCTGAATAGAGAAGAACAAAAACGTCGTCTCGGGGCCATTTTGCCTCAAGGCTTCGGCGATTATTTCACCGCGCCAAGCGAGCCAAAGAATTCTAGGCTCCCAGCTTCATTAGATTGGCGCAATAAAGATGGGGTCAATTTTTCCTCTCCAATCTTGAATCAAGGAAACTGCGGCAGCTGTGTTGCCTTTGCGATGATCGGTACCTTTGAGACTCAATTGAACATCACTCGAAACACGCCTAGTTCGCCTTGGGCCTATTCCCCGCAGCACTTATTTGCTTGCGGTGGTGGTGGCTGCGAAACAGGCTGGAGTCCCTTCTCGGCACTTGAGTTCATGAAGAAGGACGGAGCTCCGGATGAAAACTGTTTCCCTTACACCAGTGGTGCTAATGGCGATGATCAGGTGTGCTCTTCTTCTTGTGGCGACCATGCGGCCCGCTCGGAGAAGGTCTTGAGCTACGCCATGCCGACGATGTTTTTCGCCTCGGTCGATGCGGTAAAGGCGGCACTCGTAAAAGGGCCCCTTGTTGCCGTGATGCAAGTGTATGAAGACTTCCTCTTTTATAAGGGAGGTGTCTACAAACACGTGACAGGGAATGTTGCGGGCGGGCATGCGGTTGCGATTGTCGGTTGGAATGACGCCGATAAAGCGTGGATCGTGCGCAACAGCTGGGGAGATACTTTCGGCGAGCAAGGATATTTCCGAATCGCTTGGGACGATGTCTCGGGTGTGGGAAGCCAGACATTCTCCATTGTCGTGCCGGGGAAAGATGGTTACGTAACCTTGGGCGGATTGAGAGATCGCTCGATCCTATCGGGTCAAGTGACGGTTAACGTTCAATCGACCTTCACGGGCACGCAATCGGTAGAATATGTGTTGAAGCGCGGAGAGGCGGAGATTGCCGGTTGGGAAGCAGAAGGCAGAAACCGCGATATTCTGATCGACACAGCTCTGGTGAAGGACGGCGTTTACACTCTTGTCGCGAAGGCAAATCATACTGGCGGTGCTGCGGAAAGCCAGCCGCGTACCGTGTATGTCCTGAATGGGGCATTTACGGGAGGCCTAGCATTCACCAATGTAACCGAGGGGCAGGTCTTTACCGCGCAAGCGGAGATGCCGATCGAGGTGAATTATGCCCCTGTCCCGTTCACGAAGATCACTTTCCGGGCCCACAATGTAACGACGGGCGAGGATATGCTCCGCGTGACGCCAAACGTGCTCAACAAGATGAAATTCTTGTGGAGAGCCCAATTGGCGCCAAAGGGCGATTACGAGCTGACGTTGACCGGTGTGGCTGGAAAGAACACCGTTACGACGGCTCCAATTCACGTGAAGGTTCAATAAAAGTTAGCCGGGGGCGAAGGTGATCTTCTCCCTCGGCTTCCGCTCTGTTATGCAAATACCTGTGGTGATTCGAACAAAGAGTCGTGAGATTTTCTAAGGTGTTCGCTCCCCCAAAGGCTCTTAGCGTCTTATGGTGCACATGAAGCCAACGCCTTGATGTGCACCGCTTCCCATTAGAAGTGATGAACGTGCACTGGGCTACATCCCTTTTTGCGACTTGAGTTTTCACACTTGGTCGCGCAACCAATTTTCGTTGGAGAGGATCTTCTTTCTTCAGGAATAGATCCGCCATCGAGGAAATCGCCTCTTCTAGAGTACAAGCCTTACCCATTTTCTGACTAAGAAGATCCTTCACTCTCTCAAGTTTCGATTCAAGCTCTGGGCTAACCGCCAGGGGAATTTTTCGGGGAAATGGATCTTAAGCTCCTTATCCAGGTCTCGCTGAGGTAGCTCTTTCGCTTTCTTTAGCCAAACCTCCTTATTGGAGGGAGTCAGATGAGGAACCACACGCCTTGCATTGGTGGTGTGAATCTCTCCCTTATCGATCATGACCTTAAGCTCTGGAACCTCTCGCATCTTTCTCGTGATTCCCACGTACGTGTAGGCTTGAGTGTCGCTCAATGAAAGGGCCTCTACACAATAAGTGTGAAAAGAAGAGTAGGCCATTCGATCATAGACTCGTTCTTTATCGACGTCCAAAAGGGCCTGGAGCAGGTGGCTCTCGCCCTTCTTAAAATCTTTTGCTGCAACCAACGCCGTTTCATGAATTTGTTGAATCTTTGTCATGAAAAAATACTTACCACTACTTTTATGACCACACTGGAAGGCCACACGATCAACGATCATCAGACGAGGAAAGATTTTTGAAAAAAATAACGAAGAAAGGGGTTAGGGATAGCACCAAACACACAAGGGACGAAGAATTAGAAGATCATTCAACCGATAAAAAATTCCCGGAAATACCTCGTCAAGAAATATTTTGGTAGCGCAACCAACTCACGTGGCCGGCTTTCGTGGGCCAGCAAAGCGGCCCGCGAGAGCCGTGCCCCTCATACAGTAAAATTATCATGCAAGGCGCGAATCTCCTCCACCATCAGCGGCACACCGCCAACTAAATCGAAAGTATTTTTAGAGTCTTACTGTCCTGTTTTGATCAGCCAACATTAGCTGGCTCACCATTTGCTAGATGTGAAGGGGCCGCTGAAGCTACAGCTTCAAGGATCAGGAGTGACCTTATGAAGTGCCCAAAATGCGCCCTTTTCAACCCACCGGGTGCCGAATTTTGTGACTGTGGCTATTCGTTTACCGGAGCCTCTCCAAGGAAAGATGTTCCTAATATTTCTTTCGAAGAGAGAAGCTGGACAATTGCGTTAAACCTAGCTGGTCTACTAACTCTTCTAAATTTCTATCTCGGAATTGTTGCTGTATTCGCGATCTGGCTGGTAAAACGTCGAGAGTTCCAATTCTTAAATCATTTCGGAAAAAATGCCATTAACTTTTGGGCGATGAACGTTGTGTACAAACTATGTCTTTTGACTATTAGTCTCGCGATTCTTTCGCTACCAGAATCCGCCGATTTTAGGGTCACCTCAGGATTCGTTCTCGCAATGAGTTATCTTGCCGCCTTTGGCTCGATTTTAGTTTGCGTTGGTTGCATCTATTCGATTATCGGAGCAACGAAAGCGAATGAGGGTAAGGTCTTTTCCTATCCAGGCGGTATTTCCTTTTTCCGTTAACCGTTATCCAGAACTTCCCTCATCTTGTGGCGGCTCGTGTACCACATGTGAAGCCTAAATTGATTTGTATGAAAGCAGTATTCAGGGATTCAGTTATCACGCGAGGGTTCAGTAAAATTATCATGCAGGGCGCGAATTTCTTCCACAGTCACCGTGAAAGACTTTCCGCAGAATTGGCAGGTGACGGGGACATCCGCGCCTTTCAGGATCATCTCCGCCAAGGAAGCTCGCCCTGTCAGCACCAGAGTCCTCTCCACTCTTTCCCGTGAACACTTGCAGGTGTAGGTCACATCAAAAGGATGCTTCACGGGAATCAAGGGCGAATCATGGACGTAAGACTTCGCAAGCTCGATGGGGGCCTCGCTTGCCGCCAATTGTTTAGAAAGGGAAGGGGCCTTCGCCGATTTTTCTTCCAGAGTTCGAATCAAACCCTCCGGCGCCTCGGGCATCAGCTCGACGAATACTCCGCCTGCCGCGATGACACTTCCATCCCCATCTAAATAGACCGCGAGAGAAATAATGGAAGGCACCTGGTGCGATTGAAATAGATAATACGCAAGATCGGGACTCACCTCTCCACTGGTAATGGGAACGATGCCGCGGTGAGGATCTTTTTGAAACGGCTGGCTTCGCGTGACGGTGAGTAACCCTTTTCCGACGCCGCCCGCGACGTCGAGTTTTCCGTCTTTTAAAGGCAAATCGGCTTGCGGGTTACTGCAATAGCCGCGTGCTTCACTTTCGTAATTGGCTTCGGCGAATACCCAGCCCAAGGGTCCATCCCCACTGAAATGAACTCCAATGCGTTGGCCTTCCTTCATTTGGCTGGCTAGTAGTACGGCTCCGGTGAGAGAGCGGCCTAGGGCGATGCTCGCGATAGGAAAGGTCTTTTGAAGCGAGCACATCTTAGCCACTGTTTCCGATGTGATGGCCACGGCCACCCTCAGGCGAAGATCTTCTGAATAGAACTTGTGGACTTTGTCCATAGATGGGAACTTACCTCATTAATGCCTAGAAGAATACTCAGCGAAGCCCGTTGCGAGCAGTGTTTCCTGCGCCGCGAATATTGTTACTGCGCTGAAATCCCGCGTCTTGAGCTCAAGACCCGAGTGTCTCTCATTATGCATTGGACGGAGTTCAAAGCGACGACAAACACGGGCCGTTGGGTCCGGTTGGCTCTTCCTAATAGTGAAACTCGACTAAGGGGAGAAAAAGACCGGCTCGTGGATTTAAACGGACTTTGGGATGAGACGCGCCAACCCCTATTTTTATTTCCTCAGGAAAATTCTCCTGTGCTCGGTACCATTCAGTATGATCGGCCTGTCACTTTGATAGTACCCGATGGAACCTGGCGCCAAGCCGCGAAAGTGTGGAGAAGAGAACCTATTTTGAGAGCGGTTCCTTGTGTCCGTTTACCCGAGGGGCTGCCATCTCGCTATCGATTGCGGCGAGCCCCCCAACCGCATTGCCTCTCTACATTGGAAGCGATTGCGCGAGCACTGGGAATCCTCGAGGGCAAAGCAATTGAAACAGCTCTTCTTCGAGTGTTCGAC
>JAHFAF010000337.1 GCA_023250715.1 Pseudobdellovibrionaceae bacterium
ATTCCCATCAACTTGATGAGCAAATTGAAAGCGCTAATCACGAAATCGATTTGATTCAGCTTGCGCTACGCCCCCGGCTTGGATTTTCTGAGGCAGACAGAATTGAAACCCCTTCGATAATCCCTCACGATCACGATGACACTTTGATTAAGTCGAAACCTGACATCGCATCACACCCTGAAGTGACGGGCCTGCTTTCACAGGTGGCTCAACGGGAAGCCCAAGCTTCCCAATCAAGCCGTTGGTGGACGCCCTCGGTTGACGTATATGCCAACTACTCTCTGTACACGCTTCGGGAGCGATTCTATCCGGCGACACAGGATCGGTACGACTATGCACTGGGAGTGCGTTTGAAGATGCACCTCTTTGATGGATTTGATTCCCACCAGGATGCGCAAAGTGAGCACAAGGCGGCAGCCTCAGCGGAGCAGATGGCGGCTTACAGACGAAGAACTCTTGATACCGACATTAGACTCGCGCAGGAAGAGATGACCCACATCCATGAGCTTGTTCACGGGGCCGAAAAATTCATCGAACAGAGTGGGAAATTGCTCAAACTAAGTCTGGGTGAATATGACCGAGGGGTTCGAACCTCCTCCGATATTCTGGCCATGAATGACAGACTTCTAACTCTAAAAAAACTCTATCTTGAGCGGCGGCGGGACTACCAAAAGACAAAAGTGAAGCTGCTTTCGCTTTTAGGGAAATGAAGTAAGCAAACGCATGAGCAAAATGGTGTCTCTAAATTCCAGTGGCCCGATGTACGTGATTCTAGCGGCGATGCTCTTCGGTGTGTCTCCGGCGCTCGTGAAGGTGACTATCGGGGAGATGTCTCCACTATTGGTTGCGGGACTTCTCTATTTGGGTTCGGCGGTAGGATTAACTGGTTGGGTTCTGCTATCGAAAGGCTCGACCTTCGGGGAACTTAATAAACTATCCACGGTTCATCGGTATAAGCTATTGGGAGCTATCGTCGCTGGAGGAATTCTAGGACCTATCTGCCTTGTTTATGGGATTAAAAGGGGGACCGCCTTCGAGGTGTCTCTTCTTCTCAATTTGGAAACCTTTACGACAACTGCATTGGCCTGGTTGGTCTTTCGAGAGCATGTGGGAAGATCCGTTTGGTTGGGCAAGCTGCTCCTTATATTAGGGGGAATTGTCATTAGTTACGATCCCAAAAGTTCCCTCATGTTTTCCGCAGCCGGAGGGTTAGTTTTTCTGGCGTGCCTTTTTTGGGGCATCGACAACAATCTTACTCGGGACGTTGATGAACTTTCTCCTGCGGTTCTCGCTTCTACGAAGGGCTGGGTCGCGGGTTCTTTCAACGTCATCCTTGCTCTGCTTTTTGGCTTGGGTACCTTTACGGTGAACGGGGTAGAGGTAATTTTAACGCTCGGAGCGTTCAGCTACGGATTAAGTCTAGTCTTTTTTGTCCTGGCTCTTCGCAGTTTAGGGTCTGCGAGGACAAGTACCTATTTCGCTATTGGGCCATTTTTCGGAATGTTTTTCTCTCTTGTATTATTGGGCGAACGACCAGCCACCTACCAATGGGTAGCGGCAATCGTCATGGGAATTGGACTGTGGGTCTTGTCCCGCGAATCTCATGGCCATACCCACACTCACGAAGTTCTTCATCATAAGCACAGACATACTCACGACCAACATCATCAACACGAGCATGAAGGATGGGAAGGATCAGAACCGCACGAACATCCGCACGCGCACAATCCACTGATGCACTCTCATCCCCATTTGCCTGACATCCACCATCGGCATGAACACTAAGCTTATGTTGTTACTAAGACGTTGTGGAATTGCCAGGGGTCTTCGCGATCGATGTTTTCGGCGAACATTCCCGGGCGGCCCTGTAGAGGAGTCCAGTCGGTGTAGTAACCGTTGACCGGGCCTAAGTAAGGCTTTTGAAAATGTAAGCAACGCCGAAAATCCATTTCATCCGCTTCGACGATTCCTTGATTTGGGTTTTCCAAAGCCCAGGCCATTCCGGCCGCGACCGCAGAGGTCACCTGAAGGGCCGTTGCGTTTTGATAAGGAGCTAGTTTTCTGGTCTCTTCAATCGATAACTGAGATCCGTACCAATAAGCATTCTTATGATGGCCGTAGAGAAGTACGCCGAGCTCATCTATCCCATCCAAGATTTCGTTTTCCTCGAGGATGTGGAGCTCCTTTTGTTTTTCGCCCGCCTTTCCGAACATCTCTTCAAGTGAAAGAATCGCATCATTACACGGATGGTAGGCGTAATGGCAGGTGGGACGAAAGTCCGGACGGTCCTTTGCGCCAACGGTGAAATAATCCGCAATCGAAATGGATTCGTTGTGAGTGACAAGCCGTCCGTATTGGGCGCCAAGAGTGGGGCACCAAGAGCGAATTCTCGTGTTGGCTCCGGGTTGAGTTAAATAAATGGCTGCCTGACAGCCCGTTTCGTGTCGTTTCCCTGTCGGAGGCAAATGTTTTTCATGCGTACCCCAGCCCAGTTCGGCTGGCTGCAAGCCTTCGCTCACAAAGCCTTCGATGGACCAGGTATTTACGAAGCGGTTTGCTGGCTTGGGATGTTTCGCGCGTTGGGTGTCTCTTTCGGCAATGTGAATTCCCTTCACCCCCGTGTCCTTCATGAGACTAGCCCATTGCTCGCGGGTTTGCGGAAGATCAAAAGGAATATTCTTGTCGACCGCGATATCGACAAGAGCTTGTTTCACAAACCAAGAAACCATGCCGGGATTCGCGCCACAGCAGGAGACCGCAGTAATCCCGCCTGAGTTATTCTTCTTTTCCGCGAGCAGTGTTTCTCGAAGGGCATAATTGGATCGGGCGGAATTGCTTTTCGAAGTATCGAAATAGAAGCCCGTCCAAGGCTCGACTACTGTGTCGATATAAAAAGCGCCCAATTTACGGGAGAGTTTCATTACATCGAGAGAGCAGACATCGACCGAGAGGTTCACACAGAAACCCTGGCCGGGGCCGTTTTTTAGAAGAGGGGTTAAGACCTCTTCGTAATTGGCTTCAGTAAGGCCTACCTTCAAAAACTTAATCCCGCGTTCATCCAATAAATGTTTCTGGTTTTCAACGGGATCGAGAACGACCAAACGGTCTTTATCGTACTTAAAATGACGTTCCAGTAGCGGAAGGAACCCGCGTCCGATTGAGCCGAAGCCGATCATGACTACGGGACCGGTAATTTCACCATAACTCTTGGATGGATTATTTACGTTCATATTGCCCTCTCTACGCGAACCTTACTTCGCTTTCTAATAGACTTTCAGAAATAGATCTTCTTTTATTTTGATAAATGCCTAGTCCGGCCAAGATTCCAAAGGCGACAATGCCCAGTTGAATCAGGCTGCCCGATTCGCCAATCGTGGAAAAGGTAGCGACGCACAGGATGATAGCTAACGGGGGAAGGCTCATGAGCACCAATCCCCAAACGGGGAGTCGAATCCGAAACGGGCGCGGGAGATTGGGGTGCGTTTCTCGAAATGTAATGAGCGCCATGAATTCCAAGGCCAAGCCCAACGCATAAAACAACATATCGACGACAATTAACTTCTGGAGGGAAAGCACTGACATCAATGCCGTGACCGCCGAAATCAAAAACAGGGCATTGTATGGAGCTCCCGTCTTTTCTGAGGTCTTAGAGATACCTTTCGGAAGCCAGCCGTCTTTGGCCATAACGGAAGGAAGGTAAGACACACAAAGGAGCTGGCTGTTATAAAGTGCCCACACCGATAAAAGTGCCGCAATCGCCCCCGACCATCCAAGCCAGCTTCCTCCTAATCTCTCCGCGATGCTTGGCCAGCCCGAAGAGTCTCCCCAATGCGAGGGGGTGATCGAGACTTTGAAGCCTGCTAAAAGCGGCAGTACATAAGAAAGAATAATAATAGTTAGAGAAATGGCGAGCGCCCTGGGGAAATTCTTTTGGGGATTCTCCACCTCCGAGGCGCAGGTGGCGATACTCTCCCAGCCGGAATAATTCCAAATGACGACGGCTAGGCCCGCGGCAAGTGCTGAGGGCTGAATCCACCCGTGATTAGGCATTGTAGTGGCGAGGGCAAGATTGGCCCAGTCTCCCTTGAAAAGTCCCCAGATCGACATGGCAATGAAGGGGAATAAAACCAAAAGGAGATTTGCGGCCGCGTTCGCGCCGACCGTTTTCGAGCCGCGCAAGTTGAACCACAAACTCAATAGGACAAAAGCGAGTGAGATAAGGCCCCTCACGGCAAGCATTTGAAGGCTCGGGTCTCGAAGTTGGGGAAAGAAGTAGCTAAGGTACTCCACAAAAAAGACGGGAAAGATCGCCATATTTGCGACGGAGTAGCAGAGAGTCCACCAGCCCTCCTGAAAGCCCCAGAAATCTCCACAGGCCCGCTTCACCCAAATGTAATAACCACCATTTTCTGGAATTGCGGATGCGAGTTCCGCCACCATGAGGCCGATGGGAACAGCCCAGAATATCGGTAAGAGAATCACAAGCACTAGCGCCCAGAAGGCGCCGACGGTTCCTACTAGAACCTCTAGCCCATAGGCTCCACCCGAAACTGTGAAAAAAATAATTCCAACGACTGCGCCGAGCCCCAATTTCTTGCTCGGCGAAGGCGCTTCGACAGAAGCGTTTCCCATGCCCCAACCCCCAAAAACCCATTTCCATTAACGTACCTAGGTCGGTAGCATGGCGTAACGCCATATGCCAAACACTTTTTATGCCGCGCATAACAAATGTTCTTAGGTGTTAATTCTCACGGGGTGTAGTTGGTTTTGCCAACGCTCGACGAATATCCGGCCCAATATCTGGGTAGGCCTTTCCACCAAAATGTAGAGAAGTGTCGCCACCGCTACACAAATGAGGGCGTACACTCCAAACTTCAAAACAATTTCCACCTCGGCAAAGGGAAGAGAAATTCCTAGACGAGCAAAGAGCGCTCTAAAATACGATCGAAAAAAGCAGATCAAAAAGAGATGGGTGAGGTACAGCGAGTAACAGCGCC
>JAHFAF010000338.1 GCA_023250715.1 Pseudobdellovibrionaceae bacterium
AGCGGGAATCATTTCGCTTACGTTGCGAACTCAACGTCCGGAACGATCTCTAGCTTTGGGTTGGATACGACCTCTGGTGCCCTGACTCTAATGGGGACATCAGATTTCGGATCGGCGATGGTGTCCCCTACTCAAATGGTCGCCAATTCCCTTGGAACCTGTCTTTTTGTATCCGATCAGAGCCTTACTTCTATTTCATCCCTCGCCATTGGCGCCCAAGGAAGTTTGACGATCGTGCAACGGCTCGAGCTTCCCTTTGTTCCAGGTCCCTTAGCCCTATCCAACAACCAGGCATTGCTTTATGCGACCTCCACAGCATCAGCCCGTTTGATGTGGATGAACGTGGGAGCAGGCTGCGCACTCACTTACGTAAACTCCATGGAGACGGAGGCTGGGCCTACAGAATTTCTTCCGAACGTCCAAGGCACCGCACTTTTCCTGGCCTCGCCGATTATCGGCAAGATTCAGCCATTCATCCTAGCCAGTGGGATCCCTGTATCTGCCGCTAGCTCTGGGAACGAATGCCTAAATGCGAATTCTCTCGTCCAACACCCAGACACTGGCAGAATTTACGTGGGGACAACCGGGGATCGCATCTGTATTTTCGGAGTCGCGGGTTCTTCTCTCTCGGAATTGTCCGGATCTCCGCAAATGATGCCGACAGATACTAGGCACCTCATGATGGATCCACTGGGGGAATTTCTTTTTGCCGTCAGTGGAAACAGTGGGCAGGTTCACATGCGGCAATTCAACAGCGATGGAACGACAGTAGAGGTGACTGCGATTAACCCCGGGCATACACCAAACTTAACGGCAATCGACGAAGCAGGAAAAACCTTCCTCGTCGTCAACGAATTGGACGAGACCATCACCAGCATCCTAATTCATCGAAACGGAATAAGCTCCTCTCTCGAGATAATCGACACAAAATCGGTGGGCGTTGATCCTGTCGGTATCGTCCTGGTCGCGCCCTGATGCCTTTGTTAAGGTTGCCGCGTCGGTCCTTCGGACCTCCTCGCAATGACAGGGTTTACTCCGGCGCCAGCAAGGGACCACCTTTCCAGAATGAGACCAAACAAATCCTCAAATCAGGCATAAGCGAGTTGGAATAACTAATGCATTGCCGGCAAGTGCCCTACATTGGGTTGGGCAATCCTAGGGCTCGTCCAGCGAAAGCGGACAAGCCCGGGTCAATCCTAGGGCTCGTCCAGCGAAAGCGGACAAGCCCAGGTCAAGAATTTACATGAGGATTTTTTTATGAAGAGAATTGCACTTATCTTGAGCCTGCTCCCTTTGCTCGCGATGGCGACTAGCACACGTCCGGAAACCGATGAGGTAGCCCCCACCTTGGCCCCGGTCGCGATCCAGAACATCGCGCGCGAGGGAAAAGTAATGCGCAGTCAACACCAGCACCCGTTCACGGATCTCTTAATTGCGATTCCGGCGGAAGTGTCGACTGCGAGCGTTTGTGTGGATTTCGTCGGACAACAAACCACGGGAGAGTCAGAAGGCTCTAGCATTTCTATCACCGCTCTCGGTGCTTCGAATCCCCTTCAACAGGCTTGCATCGAGATCTTTCCGATGCCCGTGAAGACTCAATTGACCTTCAACATGCGCATTTTAACTGGTGGCTTCGTTCCGGCCGGGCGTTATCACCGCAAAGTGGTGAATTTCACGCGCGGAGGAAGCTTTCTCGTGACCTACGACATGCAGGAGAATCGGGTAAGCGTCGAGCCTATGCTCAAGCACGTGATGCACTAATCGCTCAAGTTCCAAGTTTAAAAGCCGCTTCGGCCGTGCCGGAGCGGCTTTTGCTTATTTTGTCGCAAGCAACGTCTCGATAAACTTCACCCGGCGCGGCAGTTCCGTATTTAGGAGCCAGGGAGAAAGCCGCCCCGACCCAGCAGGCTCGAGTGGGGATACGTGATAGAAGCCATCTATCGAAGGTACCTGTGCACTTTCCTCTCGATGACAGCCATTGCATGTGTTTTTCGAAAAGTTGAAACGAACTTTCTCGGGCAAGGTACCCAAATTCCATTTGAGCTCCGCCCCAAAAGACTCCTGGTTCTGCCCACCCAATAAATTCTTGGGAACAACATGGGTTTCAGTGAGAATTGCGGCCTGATTATCCGTCGCCCATTGAATGAGAGTCGCAGAATTATTCAAAGACTGATCCGGCGTCTTATTTGTCGTCGTTTGAAGCATCCTTAGACCGCGATCCGTACTTTCCAAATTGAACTGTCGGAGCTCCCAAGGAGAACCTATGGAAAATTCATTGCTATGAAGCTCGATGAATGGATTTCCGTTCGGCTTCCCCGGCATCAGTTCTCGTTTTGTGAACTCATTCGTAATTTTTGCGAGAGCCTTATTGTAGTCCTCGCAGCCCACCGTGGCGTCACAGCCTAGTGCTGAAAGCGCGTGCCACTCCTGCGCCCAGGCTTTTGCATCTTTTGTTGCGCTCACGGGAAGGGAATAGTTCATAAGAACCGTAAACTCTTTGGCGAATAGATTCGGATCGTTCGGATTTTCCGTCGGCCCATCCAGGACAGCGAACGTGAAGCGCCCTTCCCCGGCATTTTCCGGCTTTCGAACATCAATCCGGTTCGTAATCGCCATAAGACGAAAAGGGGCCAACTTCATATTCAAAATGCCGGAACAATCGCTAAGTCCCGTCGAGGCATTCAACCAGGGGCAAATTACCTGATCCTTCACCGCAGGCCTCGGCGTAACACTAAATCCGTTTACATTTATGACGTTCATCCACTCTTCCAGCCATCCTATGACAAAATCACTTACAGCTTTGTCGGAAGCATCGGCGGGAAGTAGCTCTTTTATCAAAGTCCCGAAATGCCACGGCCCTCCGGGAAGTGAGCGCGCATCTTCCACAACAAGCCTATCGACTACCATCAGCTCTTTTAAGGGTTCGATCGCTCCACTGGCCGTTATCGCAAAAGCCAAAACGAAAAGAGTACTAGGGATTCTCATGGGTATCCTCGCAGGTCTCACGTCTTAGCCATTCCTCTAGGAATTTCTTTCGACGTGGAATTTCTTCGTTAAGAACGAAAGAGGAAAGTTTCTTCTTTCCCTCACCAAAAGTGGAAAGGTGAAAAAAACCGGTGGAAAAGATGTTGGGAAACTCATCGCTATGGCAGCCGTTGCAGGTATTCTTAGCAAAGGCAAAGCGGGTCTCCTCGGATACTCCGTTCAATCTCCACTTAGAAAATCCCCCGACCGTTTCATCCGCTGAAGCGCCGATAAATTCCTTTGGCAGGAAATAATTTCCTGAACGAACCGCCACTTCATTTTTGCTTACCCAATCAATGAGCTTCGTGGAATTATTTAAGGATGTGTCCGGAGTCCGGCTCATCCCAGCTAGCTTCAACTGGCGAATCTTCCCACAACCGCCTTGAAGGATAAATCGACGCAGTTGCCAGGGCGATCCGATCGCCAGATCATTAGAGTGCACTTCAAGCCGCGCTTGAGTAGGAACATGGGAACAAGCGGGAATGGGACAAGCGTTCCCCCTTAAGTCGGTCACCGCATCCGTAATTTCTTGGAGAGCCTCCAAATAATCGGTACAACCGGCAGAAGAATCACAGGCATATTTTCCTATCCGGTGCCAGCGACGAGCCCAATGCCGAGAGGCCAGACATCCTCCGCCGACAAGCTCGTAACTCATCAAAACGCTGAAAGAGGTCACGAACACAGAAGGGCTCAAGGGATTGGTGGTGGGTTTCGAAAGCACACCGAAAACAAATTGAAGCTTCCCATTCTGCGAGGTGGGAGAGTGTCTTAAATCGAAGCGGTTCACAATCGCAAGCAGTCGAAACGGCGCTTTTTTCAAGTCGAGCGTTCCGGTGCAATCGTTCTTTCCCGTCGAGGCATTGAGCCACGGGCAAATCACTCTAGTTCTCACTCCAAGGCGAGGCCGGACATTAAATCCATTGAAGGAAGTGACGGTGTCGTACTCATGGAGCCATTGGATAACGAACTGGGAAACCTCTTCGTCCGTGGCTTGAGACGGAAGGAGCTTTCTAATCAAAGTCCCAAAATGCCAAGGGCCTCCTGGAGCAGCGCGTGAATCCCGCATTACAAGAGGGTCCACGATCTCTATTTCCTTGAAGGGATCGACCGGGTGAGAAGCCGCAAGAGAAAAAAGAGGAAACAGGGTCCAGAAAAGTAATACCGCGCCGAGAAGGTTTCTCACAAATGACCTCAGTATTGGATGGAATCTTATCGAAGGCGACACCATTATAGCGGGAGAAAGCGAAAAATTCATGCCTAAGTGTTTTGCATGCAAAAGGAGCTTGAGTGTTTTTTCATAGAGTAGACAACGCTTAGGGCCAGGAGTAGCCTAATGTTATGTTTAACTTAGGAATGCCTGAGCTTATCGTCGTCGGCGCCATCATGTTGATGGTCTTTGGTGGAAAAAGACTCCCAGAACTAGGTAAAAGCCTTGGAAAAGGAATCCGCGATTTCAAAAAAGCGCTGGATGGTGAGGATGAGTCTCAAAAAATTGATAGCCCGAAACCTGACGACGAATCAAAAAAGTAAGACGGGCGAAATCTCTTCCGCAATTGTTTCACTGTAAGTTCTAGATGTCTCTGATGCATTTCCCAGCTGCCCCTCGGCATTATTTCCAATACATCTAATTTTCGCCCCGGAGAGACGTGCGCAAGAATGCCCGAGTCCCATGACTAGCTCCTGCACCCGCGCAAGCCGCCCGAAATCCGTAAAGTCTAGATTGTCTCCCATATCCCCCGGCTTCGCCCCCACATCGATCGTTTCATTCGGGAAGGGATTTGTAATCCCCCAGCATTTCACCGCTCGATTGGAAAGAACCGCGCAGGTCTTGCGATAGGCCGCGGCCGCCCCTACAACCCTCGCTTTCATCCCGAGATCGATAGGCATCAGCTCAGCCATGTCATTCGTGAGCATG
>JAHFAF010000339.1 GCA_023250715.1 Pseudobdellovibrionaceae bacterium
ATCGAGAGCGGACTCCGAGAAGGTTTCAGAGATTCGGTTGTTCCTAACTACCTACAGGAGTTTTTGGAATTCTGTCTTAATGCAAGTGAGGAGCAGCAGAAACTGATTCGGTATTTGCATGAGGGTTTTTTTCTCTTTTCCGAGGATGAATTCCCCCAAAAGAAACCATTTGAAGGCGAGATCGATACTGAGTTTTGTAGCGCGGCATTTCGAATCGGGAAAAATCGCAAGAATTGGGACCTTAGTAATCGGCAGTTAACCGATGTAGAAGCTCTACGGTTTTTTCCGCGAATAGAATCGTTGAATTTGGCTTCGAACAAGATTGTGAGGCTGAAAGCCCTTGCCAAGATTCCCGCGCTGAAGGAGCTCAATCTTTCCTACAATCGAGTCACTTCCCTCCAAGCGCTAAGCGAGCTATCGCTGACCTCACTGAATGTTTCGCACAATCTTTTGGAAAAAATAGATTTTCAAGGGCTCAACGCGCTGCAATCCCTCAACCTATCTGATAATTTTCTTTCTGATTCCTTGGGTACCATTCAGCTTCTTCCAGAGTTGAAAGTCTTAAGGCTGGAGAGAAACCAAATCGAGTCGATTGAGTCTCTGAATCCCGGAAGGCTTCCCCAGCTAGAAGAGCTCGTTCTGGGAGAAAACCCAATCAATTCTTTTGGGCCTATCGAACATTTTGCGAGTTTAAGAATATTAAACTTGAAGGGGGTCCCTCAGTTCAAGGATTGGGCCGCGCTTCGCAGGCTCCCGCGATTGGAAGAGCTTTCCTTGGCGTCGGTTCCACTCGTTTTTGTCGACTGGAATGACGTGCCGGCGGGGATTTCGACAATCGATTTTACCTCTGTGACCATGTTCAAGGGGGCTTTCATCGCGCCCAAGGCGGGTCTTTTCTTCGCTTTGAAGCATTTGAATTTGGATGGAAATGGCCTAAAAGACCTTTCCTTTTTGAAGAAGGAAGCCTTTCCAAAATTGGAAAGCCTCAATCTAAAGTCCAACTACTCGATGAGGCTCGACACTCTTCCTAGTCTTACTGCATTGAAACTCCTGAATCTGGAACTCTGCGGTTTACAGAGCGTAGAGGGATTACCTGCGCTTCCCTCCTTGAGGATTCTTAAATTGGGCTATAACTCAGTGAATCGGGTCGATTATCTTGCGAAGACGTACCCCCTCTTATTTGAGCTCTACCTTCCGCACAATGACATCACGGACCTCACGCCATTTTCAAAACTGGTTTATTTAAAAGTTCTGTCACTCACGGGAAAGGAAGTCGTGAGGTGTGCAAGTTGTGGTGACGATAAGCGCGTCTACTTGAGAACGCTTCAGGCCCGTTTTACCCCCCTGGCCAATTTGTGGAACTTGGAGCTCCTCGAATTATATGCCTACAACCCGGATAAAGATCCTGCGAGTTATGCGTACATACGACTCATGACTTTCGAGTTTGAAGAAGGCACTTTCAAAGGGCTTCTCGCTCCGCTTGCGAAACCGCATAAGAATAGCTGGGGACAGGTTATCTCCATGTACATCGGGCTAAGCGATTGATGCGTAGACCGTCGGAATTCACCGAAAAATTGCTGTAGACCATTTGGATGCAGAACACCGCAAAACTCTTACAGGATACAATATAGGACTGTAGATAGGGGGGGTAGGTTGCTTTTGGTCCTGCGCATATTTCTAAACTTCGCGCTGCCGCTCGTGGCGGCCAATCCGATGGATGAGATCTGTCGAAAAGTTAACAGCGCTGTAGAAGTCCAAGGTGTGGATGAGAGTCTCGTGCAGAGGTTTCGTGACGCTTCCCAGGAGCACAGTATTTTTTCGCATGTATTAAACGACCAAGGCGCGGGGGAGTATTTGCTTTGGGAATCCGCCGAACGGGCTTACAAGTCCGGAAAAGCCTTGCTTTCCGCAAGAGGGGTGGCCACGGAGCCTGTGAAGCTAGACAGCGGAGAAGCGGGAATACGTATCTTGCCCGGGGAGAGTAGTCCGCTCAGCCGTTTCGCCAAGGAGATGGAGGAGCGGTATAAGACAAAGGTCATTTATAGTCCTCTCGCTTTATTCAAAAGAATTGCCGGCTTTCATGCATCCTCGAATAGCATCTACCTTCCCCATGATGCCGTGGAGACGAACCAAATCGATGAATCCACTCTGCATGAAGGGCTACACGCGCACTTCGATCATATGGACAGAAATGGGAAGGACAGTCTGTTTCTGGGGTATTTTCTGCCTGCCAGCGGAAACAAGGAAGGTGATCCGATATGGGATAATAAACATTATTCGCAGCATATGAGCTTTGAAGAGATCGCAACCTATCCGGACGGTCTTTATAGACTGGGGGAAATACTTCGGTCTGAGATTGGGTTAAAGAGATCGGATAAAGTGATTGAGGCGCTTGCGAACCTTGAATCGAGGAGTGCAATCGCTCATGCAAATTATGTGGAGGCCCATGGTGTTTTCAAGAAGGCTCTGGAGGCCTTGGAAACAAATCCGCGTGAGATGAGAATCTCCTATAAGGAGAATAAAATGGATAATGGAGAAACACAAAAGACCCTCATGGCGTCTCTGACCGTGGGAAAAGTGGAGCTCTATTTTCCAGTTATTCGGGCTCACGAAATGACCGGTGAGCTTAGAGCGGAAATTGAACGGCAGATCCGCGCTACCGGGACCATCCTAGAGGATGGGGGTGTGACTGCCTTTCACGACATCCTCCGAAAAATTGCGAAAGAGCGTTTGGCGCGCCTAGATCGATTAGTAGTGGAGCTGGAAAAAGAGACTCAATCACTGCACGAGAAGACAGAAAAATCGATAACGGATATGGCACACCTTACGGAGATTCTACGCTTGGCTCCCCGGGCCCACGCGATAGTGGAGCCGAATTTCGAATCACCGTTACCCTATTTGGAAATTGTGAAACAACTATCGAAAGTCCCAGCTCCCATCCGGTAGCGGGGTGAGAGCCTCAACCTTCGAGCTCTTCAGTACATATCTCGCCCTTCGGTATAACGGAACAATTCCCAGGTCGCTCACCTGAGCTTTTAGCTCAGGATCTGTCCATGCGCTCGGATCGTAAATGTCCCAAGTTAACTCGCGAAGCTCGACCGCCGCGTGAGAGGATGAAGACGATTCCAAGTGAATTCCTAAGTTCTTAAACCACTGGGCTCGAAGGTTTTCGAAGACCTCGATCCCTTCCTTTTCCAGGCCGCTTGCCACGTTCATTCGTAAGACTTCCGCCTTCAATGCGTCGGTGACAATCTTTTTGGCCGATGTGGGGTTATAGGTTACCGGTTCAGGACCTTTGATTTCGAATGGAAAAGCGGTAGCGAAAGAGATCGGAGCCTTTGCAAGACTCTGCAGCTCTTCCTTATCAAACGCGCGCGATAGAATGAACCTCCAGGTTCGCAATGGGGCACTCCTATAAGGCGGAAGAAAACCGAGAACCACAGATCGTGCGGTGGGGACGGCTTGGAGATGGGAGGAGAGAGTAAGTTGGGAAAAGAGATCCGTTGGGATTTCATCCACTATATCGGTCTCTCCCTCCAAGAACATCTGAATCCGGGTTGTGGCCGAGGGAACAATCTGTACATCCACTCCGCTAAACGCCACCGATTCGGGCCGGTAAAAGGGATTTCGAATGAGACGCAGCGAAAGAGGTGCCGCCTTTTCCACCAAAAATGGCCCCAGTGTAGGAGGGTAGTCCTTCTCGAATCGTTTTCTCAGCGGAAAAACCGCAGGCTGGGCCAAACGGAACGGAAGTGAGACGGCCGATAAATTCGTTTGGATCTGAAGTGTCGAAGCGTCGATCCTTTTCGCACCAACTTGGGAAAATGGCACCTTGCCCTCGCAAAAAGCGCGCGCATTTTGCAGAAAGAAAAGACCTTGGCTTTCAGGGTTGTGTTTGCACTGCGAGAGAACTACCTCCCAACCATCCAATAGATGTTGTGATTCAAGCGGAATGCCATCGCTCCAACGAATTCCCGAACGCAAGTGAATCGTCCATCCGCCCGGAGCCGGTTTCCAATCTTCCGCGAGCCCCGTCCTTGCCACAAGTTTCCCTTCTTGCCATTCCATTCTAGTCAAGCCTTCCGAGAGAAGCCTTCGGATGGAATGGCAGGGGGAGTCCGTACAGGAAGTGAGCGGAAATTTTACTGGCACCGAGCTCATCGCCCAGCGGATCCAGGGGAGTGGTTGCATTTGGTCCGAAGTCGAGCGTCGGCGTGTGCAGCCAGCACTCAAGATCAGTAAAATCAGAAAATAGAATCGAAGTCGGCCCACGCGGCAAACCTAGCATGGTTTTACGTGAGGTGAAAATACGTCGATAAATTGATTTCACGAAAAAGAATAGGGCGGTGCGCGAAAAAGTTTCTCAACAATCTCATGATTTTATTTGACCCTGCAGATCCGCTTTGCTAAAAGCGATGTTTATTGCAACGGCCACCATCTTTTTATAATCGGAGGAAAAGGACATGAATAAGGCTCAGCTTGTGGAACATCTTGCTACCGAAGTCAGCATTACTAAGGCTGACTGCGAACGCGTCATCGATGCGACCATCGAAACTATCAAGAAGTCGGTGAAAAAAGGCGACGACGTGACGTTGGTGGGTTTCGGGACGTTTACACGTTCCAAGCGAAAGGCTCGTACGGGCCGCAATCCCCAGACGGGCGAAGCGATTAAAGTTCCGGCGTGCACGGTTCCCAAGTTCCGCGCTGGTAAGGCGTTCAAGGAATTTTTGAACTAAGCTACGTAAGATTTCATATTTTTATAGGCCTCCGTTCCTTGTTGGGACGGAGGCTTTTGTTTTTCAGTTTGGCAGAAAGATCGCGTGCCCATCGCGATACTTGAAGAATTCTCCTCCGACAGTCTGGAACCAGGAAAGCATGTAGGTGGAGAGGGTGAGGGTGTTCAGTGTATT
>JAHFAF010000047.1 GCA_023250715.1 Pseudobdellovibrionaceae bacterium
CCCACTTACAATTTACCTTGCACTGCCATGATAGGTGGCATTCTGAATGTGGCGGTCGCCATGACTGCGTATTTTGGTTACGCCAAATGGCATAAACCGCAGGAGGTCTCTGAAAAAAATGTGGGCCACGGACTTAAAGAATTATTTCAATTTAACCGTCATCAGTTGGCGCTGGTTGGAATAGGATTTCTTTCCGGCTTCTATTTGATCACTCTCGAGACCGTGCTGATTCGCTTGATGGGACTTTCCACCGGCGCTTCAAATTATAATTTTACTCTCATTGTCGCCATTTTCATTTTTGGTCTCGGCATCGGAAGCCTACTCGTAAAAGGGCTCAGTCGATACACCACCGCAAGACTTTTCTGGAATCAAATTTTCGTCTCGGGAGCTCTCCTGCTACTTTATTTCAGCGGGGACTACTGGTCTTACTGGGTCCATGTGGTTCGAGTCATGTTCCGGGACATTTCTGAAAGCTTTTACGTTTACCAATTCGCCCTTGGCCTGGTGTTTTTAGTCATCCTCGTGGTCCCGATCGGCTTCTCGGGGCTGACTCTTCCGCTTTGTTTCCACCTCATTAAAGACAAAAAGGAAACTCTGGGATTTCGGGTGGGGCAGCTCTATGGAATGAATACCGTCGGGTGTGTTTTAGGAGCCGTAATAGGCGGCTATGCCCTATTCGCCTTTTTCGATCTCGATCAGCTCTTCAAGCTTTGCATCTTCATGAGTTTGGGCACCGTAATGCTTGCAGCCTATCTCCATTTTCCGGACAATAAGCCTTCACTCGTTCAAGTTTCCCTGGCGAGTGCCATGGCGGTGCTGACAATAGCCGGGACTCTGCTTGCCCCCCGCTACCACCATGAGCGCTGGGTACAGCCTTTCCGGCACTCCTCGCCTGGGGATGCTTCCTTTAAGGGGGCGGATGCGTGGGGCAAATTCCTCTCAAGAACAACGGACTTCGTATATTGGAAGGATGGAAATAATACCTCTGTCGGAATTGGCGCCAGTCTTTTTAATGGCAAAGAGGGCTCCAGGACAATTTTCGTAAATGGGAAATCGGATGGAAATACTCGGGGAGACTATTTTACAACGGTGATGCTAGCGCATATTCCGGCGTTACTTGCTAAGAAAATAGAAAACACCTGTGTAATCGGGTTCGGTACTGGGACCACGATTGGAATCTTGAGCCTCTATCCCGATGCTCAAAATATAGATGTGGCGGAGATCTCCAACGTCAGTATTGCGAACGCCTACCTTTTTGATAGCTACAATTTCAATGTCTCAACAAATCCTAAAGTAAAATTTCATGAAATGGACGCCTTCCGGTTTCTCGAGGGAACGGAAAAGAAATTCGATCTCATCGTAAGTGAGCCCAGTAATCCATGGGTGGCCGGCATCGAAAATCTCTATAGCAAGAATTTCTATAATATCGCGAAGAGAAAGATGACGGAGGACGGCCTTTTCGTGCAGTGGATGCACACCTACTCTTTCAACGACGATCTCTTCCGGATGGTATTGGCGACGATGTCCAGTGAGTTTACTAACGTTGCAGTTTTTCAACTAAGAGGAGGGGATCTCGCGGTGTTGGGTTACCAAAAACCCATTTCTCGTTCCCAAATGTTGGAAACCTCTCGCCGCTTCTTCTCCAGTCCCCACGTCACGCGCGCACTATTAGAAGCCGGGATTAAGAAGTTCGAGGCGGTGCTGGCTTTGGAGATAATAACTCCGAGTTTGACTCCGAGTCTGGCGAAGGGAATGCAAATTCACAATTTGGAAAGCCCTAAGCTGAGTAACGGGGCCGCGAAGGCCTTTTACGTGGGAGATATTGCAAAGGTTCCCTCACTGCGTCGCCAATTCAAAAACTATTACTCCTCCGTTGAGAAGTCGCTGATGGCGGAGTTTCAGGGTGATAAAGGAACGATGGATTGGGAAACGATAGAGGCCTTCAAGTTTGCTTTCTGTGAAAACCCATTGAGCAAATGTAACTTCCTTTGCGATGAGACTGTCGCCATGGCGAAGCTGGTGAATCCGGGTTACGAGCCGAATCCGGGATATGAAGCTCAAGTTGCACCGAGGGAGCTCTCAAGCCTAGGAACTTATCACCTATTACCCAGGGGAAAGTTCACCGTTAACGATCTTCAGAATGTTTACTCCATGTTCGAGGCTTATAAGAAATTCGTATCGCCTCTTGCGCGAATCCCCATTAATGGAATCCTTTCCAGGGTAAATCTCTGCTTGCAGTCGACTCCTTATAAAGAGGAATTGCACGGAGAATGCCTATTGCAGAAGATTCTGGTTTTGGAAACCACACAGGACACGAGTCCGGAATTGAGTAATTTGATGGAAGAGTACCTTGCTTGGTTCCCGAATGCGGATTCCAAATCTCCCAACTTTACCAAGCTTCAAGAGGCTAAAGATATTCTAACGAAAATAACGAGAATTGAAGCGAGCCAGAAATGAATCCTCAGTCGAAGCCGGCTAGAGTTCTTTTATATTTCCTTGTATTTCTTTCGGGCGCAGCCGGACTTATCTACCAGGTTGTCTGGCATAAATACTTAAGTGTCCTATTGGGAGCGCAAGCGTGGGCCACGGCAACAGTACTTGCAATCTTTCTAGGGGGGATCAGTACCGGGTACGCTACGTTCGGCTATTGGACCCGCACGCGCCGATGGAATCTTCTTTTTGCCTATAGCCTAGTGGAGCTTGGCCTTGCGTTCTGGGGAGTCTGTTTTCCGAACTTTTTTGGATATGCCTTTGGTTCCATGCCGCACTGGCTGTCCGTATTCGGAATTGAGAACCGAATGCTCGATATCTTGATGGCTGTGGCACTCTTGGGTGTCCCGACATTTCTTATGGGGGGGACGCTCCCGCTACTTACTCAAGGCTTGAGTGAGAGCTTAAGCCAGGCAAGCCAAACCCACGCTCGAATTTATGGATGGAATACCGTGGGCGCTTGTTTCGGGTCTTTACTTGCGGGTTACTTTCTTGTCCCTAGCTACCGGCTCTCCCAATGTGTGTCGTTTGCTTCTCTCCTGAATCTGGTAGTTGCTTTGACATCTTATTTCGCATTCGCGAAAGGGGCCATTAGGCAGGAGATCTCGGCCAAAGCTAGGAAAGTTGTAAAACGCAGACTTACTCCCGCGGAGGTTTCCCTCTTTGCAACGGGATTGCTTTCGGGGTTTTACGTCCTTTGTCTGGAAACGGTTTTGATTCGGGTGGTGGGGCTTTCTACCGGGTCGTCGAATTACAACTTCTCCCTCATCGTATCTATATTTGTTCTTGCGCTTGGGGCGGGGAGTCTCGTTGCGAAGCGGATCTCTCATTTTTCCCTTAGGCATTTGCTCTGGAACCAAATAGCGATTGGCTTTTTCCTCCTGGCACTTTATTTCTGCGCGGACCGATGGCCTTATTGGGTCCACCTCATCCGAATTATATTTCGCGAAACGGGGATGAATTTTTATCTGTATCAGTTTACATTAGGAGTTTTCTTCGCCGTTCTTCTTGCACTTCCCATTGGATGCTGTGGCTTGACACTCCCCCTTTGTTTTCACCTTCTACGCGATCGGATGGAAACCCTTGGTTATCGCGTGGGACAACTCTATGCGATTAATACCATGGGTTGCGTATTGGGGGCGTGGGTGGGTGGCTACTTCCTCCTAAATTTTCTTAATCTCGATCAGTTATTTCGATTTTGCATTCTTCTCACCCTTCTTAGCGGATGTATTCTTGCGATTCACCTGACTCGTCAGCGACAGCTCTCTCAACATGCTGTCGCCCTGGTTATCAGCTGTTCCCTTGCGCTCTTGATAGCAATCGCGATCACTCCGGATTTTGATAAGAATCGGTACTATCAGCCCTTTCGGCAGCAACACCCGCTCGGCAATAGCTATGATGGAGCTGAGGTATGGACCAAATGGCTGAGCTCGACTTCGAAATATCTGCTTTATAAGGACGGGCCGAACACTTCGGTGGGCATCGGAATGAGTCTGGCGGATGGAAAGGAAATTTCCCGTACCGTTTTTGTAAACGGAAAGTCGGACGGCAATACGAAGGGAGATTTCTTTACGATGAATCTCACGGGGCACATCCCCGCTCTGTTCGCTAGGAAGCTTGAACATGCTTGTGTCATCGGCATGGGAACCGGAATCTCGATTGGCGCAATTGCCAGGTACCCATCATTGAAAACATTGGATGTAGTCGAGATCGCGGACACCCTCATTCAGTCGCGGCACTATTTTGACGACTACAATGGAAATGTATCGGCTAACCCCAAAGTAAAAGTGCACGCCATGGATGCCTTCCGGTATTTGGGGGGAAGCCAAGAGTCGTACGACATCATCGTGAGCGAGCCCAGTAATCCGTGGGTTGCCGGGGTGGAGAATCTTTATACCCAGGAATTTTATGATATTGCGAAACGTCGCCTGACTTCCGACGGGATTTACGTGCAATGGGTTCAATCCTATTCCTTTAGCGACGCACTTCTGAAAAACGTCCTTAAGACAATTACCAGCCGGTTTAAGTATGTGTCTGTCTTTCAAATGTTGGAGCAAGACCTGGCACTCGTTGCGAGTGATAAGCCCATTAATCGGGAAGATATTTTGCGCGCTCGAGATCGAGTGGAACAAAACCCGGGTGTTGAAGCTTCTTTGAAAATGGGCGGCATTACTCAGCTTGAGACGATATTGGCCCTTGAGGTGGTTCCTCCTTCCCTTACCCCGATTATCGCTCAGGACGGAGATATCATTTCGATTGAAAGCCCGCGCTTGAGTCATGGCGCCGCTCAAGCGTTTTTCTTGGGTACTTCGGCACGGATTCACTCTCTAAGAAGAGAGTTCAAGGAGTATTTTCCCGCTGTTCAAGATTCGCTGTTACAACAATACCTCCAGGGTCAGCCCATCGAATATTCTCGTTTGGACAAGCTTCGTCTGACATTTTGCGAGCCCGGGGATAGTCAGAGTAAGGCCCTTTGTGAGGAAATCTTGGTGATGTCCAAATGGATTCGTCCCGAGGTTCCCGTCGATTTCGTTTACGAGACAAAGATCCCTCGTTCGGATTTTCGTCAACTTGCGTCTCTTCGTGAAAATAAAAAGATAAAGGGTTTTAACGAGAGTGATCTGGAGTTTTTAAAGGCAAGCTTCGAGTTCTATAAACGCTACTATTCTGGAATCGCAAAACTTTCTGTAGAGCCAATTCTGGCGGGCATGGATCAGTGCTTGAAGGAAACGCCCTATAAATCGGATCTGCATGGTGACTGTATTCTACAAAAGGCTGCGATGATGGAAATTGCAAAGCCCGAAGTAAAAGAATTTCTTTTTGTGATCAAGGCGTTTGGCGATTGGTTTGCCACTCTACCTGCAAATTCTCCCTCGTATCCCCGCTTTCGACGTGCGTTTGATGTGCTCGATAAGGTGATTACCGATGTGGCTCGCAAGAGATCGAGTTAGGGTTGGAAGGCTGTCTCATCTAGTTCAACACTGTCGTTGACCAGTAAGGCATGCCCCCCTTTGGGACCGTAGTGGACCGCAAAGCCCACAAAAATTTGTTTCCGACTCTCATTATCCTGAGGTTGATAGATGTAGCGGTAGAGCCCACGGAGATAGCGGCAATTTTCCGGAATTTCTAGTGACGAGCCTGAGGCCACTTTGGCGGGACATTCTTCCGAATCTGAAATGTAAATCGATTGCGCGAGAGGCCGGTGATGAGAGTCTGGATTTGCTTGAAGACGACGGCCCTCGAGATTCAATCGAACTGGAGCTCCCACGACCGTTGTGGAAATAAGGGCGAGAGCCAAAGCTCCCGCCCTTCTGGAAAATTTATAGCTATTTCTTAGCGACCACTTTTTCATAGGGTTCCCCTTTGGGATACCCTTGAGCATCCACTTCCGACAACTCCAAACGTAAGGCAGAGATATCATTGCGTTCTTTGTCGCTTGTGGGCGGTTTGAAGGAATCTTGGAGCGCTCCCTTCACATCCACGACTACGGTAGCCCTTCGAAAGTTTTTCCAAGCCCCAGCGGCGCATTGGTCCCCTTCCAGCCGATCGCAGTGATACGCGTAGGCCGTGCAGTTCCCATTTAGGGCCTTAGCCTCGACGCGAACTATCGTTTCGAAGTGAATCCCTTTTCGAGTGAAGCGGAAGCGGTAGCTAAAGCCATTCTTGGTCGCCAATTTATCTTCAAAATCCATGCTATTCGTAAGCACAGGATCCGGTCCTAGGGTGAGCTGGTAAGAATCGGTGCCACCATTTCGATTATTGTCATCGCCAACCCAAAAGATGTCTTTTTCCCCTTGGCGAGCTCCGGCAGTAGCGAATTCTTTTGGTGACTGAGCGTTAGAATAAAGATCAGCGGGTGCCCAACGAGTGGAGGCCGCTTTTGTCTTAGGGCGAGGATCTAAGATTTCGCAGACTACATTCTCCCCGTCCTTCTTTTCGAGTACTCCCACATCGAGACTGGAGACTTTGTTCTTCAGTGGCGGATAACCTTCACTGACGAATTTCACCAGACGCACGCGCCTGGGTGTTTCCGCCGCGTTCGCCGAAAAAGCGAACGAAGCTAGGCCGAGCGCGCACCAATACCCAAATTTCACAAAAGTTTTCGACGGCATGTAATCCCCCAAATTGACGTAAACCCATGACCGCATTTCCGCCCGAGAGACGGTAGACGCGGTGTACCCATTAAGTTTGGACCGTAGCAATTGCCAAGACGGGGTGTCAAAGGGGGAAAGGACTGGAAGGGAAATCTGTGATGCTATTTGTTAGCGGGGCTGCGGCGGCAGCCCCGCTAGTTCAATTTTCAGGGAGTGTACGTGATCGTGGCGGTGAATGCGCTGTCGTCATCGCCGGGTTTCGCCGAAAGCGAAAAGGCGGACACTAGTTTGTCGGTGGTGGCCCACTCAGACGCCGCTGTTGTAAATTTGACGCCATTAGTCATTGCAAAGTCGACCGTAAAAGTATTTGTGCTCGCCGCACTCGTGAGATCCGATTTTTTTATTTGCACCTCGGTTCCAGCCGCCAAGTCGACGAAAAATGATGGAATCGTTTTGTTCCCCTCGCTAGTGTTGGTGAACGAGGCGATTGCGGAATCCTGCACTGGGGAAGCGGGACGCGTGGTCCCAGTGCAGCCGGAGCCCGTAACACAATACTTAAAATCGGTGTCCGTGCTAAGGCGGTACATTTTGTCGCCTTTTTTCATGTCTGTTCCAGCGATGTCCGCCATCACTTGGCGAATAACATGAGTCCCGATAATTCCTTCCCCGATCGCTAGAGTGAAGGTCGTATCGATCCAACCAAGATAGACATGGAAGTTTTGAACGTAGGCCTGATCGTCGGCAGGATACTCAATGGGGCCTCCGATAACGGGGGCTCCTGTGAGAACCAATTGTTGGGAAAAATCGAATTCGAGAAGCTCCGATTCCGAGAAGTCTGTCGCTTTGGACGCATCGGTCACGGTTCCGATCAAAGGTCCTAAGCTCAGCCCGTGGTCCTTACCGACGATCATCCCAGCGTAATAGGCTTTTCCGACTACGCCATCTGGGGTAATGCACGCGCTAAAGCCGGTACCGCAGGTAGCCGTGTCCGTCACCAAAGTTCTCTCCGAGCGAAGGTTTCTTCCTCCGGTCAGGGTAGTGCTCAAGAGTTTTGTCGCAGCTTTTACGGTAGTCCCCTTGCTGCAAGAAGTAGAGACGACAGTGATGAGCGATATGACAGAAAATAGGCAGACGATAAAGGATCGACGGATCATGGCCCCCCCTAATGGATGATGTTGTGGATGGGGTTAAGTATACCCTAGGGAGAGTCTTTGGTGATATTGGCGAGCTCGAGTAAGCGTTGCGCGTTCATACTGTCGTCGTTCTGATGGATTCGACGATACCAGTAATAGTTTCTTAAGACCGAAGCCACATACTCACGGGTTTCTCGGTAGGGGATGAGATCGATGAAGAGAATCGGCTCGCCCACTGCAGTCTCGTAACGGCGAGTCCAGGAGTTCAGTTTTTGAGGGCCGGCGTTGTAAGCCGCAAGAGCCATATGAATTTGACCGTTCATTTTCTTGAGAAGCTCATAGACGTACTTGGACCCTACTTCAACGTTGTTCTCAGGGTCGAGTAGTGCAGCCTTGGATCGGCTTCCCATGCGTTTTCCGGTAGCTGGCATCACTTGAAGAAGGCCTCTCGCCTTTGCCGCGGAAACGGCGCGGGGATTGAAAGCACTCTCGCGTCGGGCGATAGCAAGGAGAAGATACGGATCCAATCCCGAGGGGTTTTTCTCGAAAATAGGGAAATAGACTTTTGGAAAATAGAGTTCCATCGTTTTTCGAGAAATGAGGGAAGGATACTTGTAGAGAATGTCCGAGAGGATGGTGATCTTTGACTTATAATCCCCTTGCTCTTTTTTTAGCTCCGCAAGATAGACTTTAAGTTCTGGCTCTACGTCACTGAAATCGCTAATCGCCCAATCCAAGACTCTAGCGGCGCTGATATCGAAACCCAATCGGTGCAGCACTTCCACTTGTTCGATGAGGCTATTTACGGACGGTTCCTTTTGGGAACGACGAATGGCAACGGGCTGATCGTGGCTCAAAATTTCGCCCGGATCTTTATGGTTCGAAGTCATCGCAACCAGAGTGTGGAATGAAAACGGATAGCGGGCCTTTAAGAGATCCAGTGCCTGGGTTGCCTTCTTGCTTTCCTTCAATTCTTGTCTCGCTCGGTAGAGCCAATAGAGAGGGCGTGCGACGAACGCCTCTTCGGTGCTAGCGGATCTCCATAAGACCTTTGCAGCCGCTCGGTAGTCCTTTTTGGCGTAGTAAAAGAGGCCTGCTCGAGTGAGCAGATTTTCTCTGTCGGCGGGATTATTCGTGATGCAATCGGCACCCTTTTCGAAGAGCTTTGCGATCTCTTCAATATCAATTCTATCCGGGAGCTGATCCTCAAGGGTTGCGGCAACTGCAATGGCGGCGTTGTTCGGACATTTCTTTTCCGCAAGGGCTGCAGCCTTTACCTTACCCAACTCCAACGGACTTACCGATCCCATTCCCTTTAGATTTGCAGCCACGGTGGACCAGCGCAGTTCGGTCCAGTTTACGAGTTTTTTCTTCTTAAACCTCGGCCGGACTGATTGTCTTCCAGTTTTCGCTGGCCCCTGTTCCCTTGGGCGATGCCGCCATTTTTCTTCTAGGAGATCGTAGTTCGTAACGCTGAAACAAAAAAGATTGTCGGCCGGGTTCTCGTGACAGCCTTTGATTAGGCGTTGAGCGTCTTCGAGCTCGAGATTCCCCTGGAGGTAACGATCGAATAGGGCGGCCTTTCCAAATAGGGGGTCTGCGACTCTTGCCGATTCGGAGGCTACTTTAGAATCCGCTTCCTCAATCGCTTGGACTGTGGAGTTTTTCTTGGGCTCGTCCGAGGTTTCGGGCGCCGGGATTGTCTCGACGGACGTGTCCGCGGTAGTAGGTGTTTCCGGACTCGAACAGCTTGCCAGAATCACCCAAAAAATTAGATGCAATTTGCGAAGTCCCACGGAGTCTTATCGGCTGGTTTTCCAAGTAACTTTCGAGGGATATCGAATTTTGAGGATCCGCGACAATTTTTGTCATCGCTGTAAAAAAAATCCAAGCTCCCTTGCCCACAAATCGCTGCGTATACGCATCGTATCAATTGGCCTCAGCCTTGCTATTTGAGGCTACGGGGTAGGGCGACGGGTGTGTGGTGTGCTTTTGAGGAGTGGTGAAATGAAAGTAGTATTTGCGAGCCTGGTTCTTTTGGGTTCGTTGTTCTTGGCGTCTTGTGGCAATCAATGTCCGAACGGTTACAACTCAACGGACCCCAGTTGTCCTGGTTATGTAGGATATGGTGGTTACGGCGGTGCGTATGGTGGTGGCGCTTACGGTGGCGCTTATCCTCAGCCTCAGATGTATCAGCCGGCTTATGGAGGAGCGTATTACCCACCGCAGCAACCTTATGGCGGGGGAGCTTACGGTAACCCCTATTCGTATCCCTGTCCTCCTGGACAGATGTACTGTTACCCAGTTCGTAAGGAAGAATAATTTAGATAAGACTCCTCAAAGCTTTAGGAGCTACTGTCCGGACTCGGGCGGTAGCTCCTTTTTTTTTGCCTCGATAAGTAAGGCAAGTTGATCTCTTCGAGTGCCGAGGTCTTTTAAAAGGGTCTTGAACTCGTTTTGCTTCTGCACCCAACCCATGGCCTGACTCTTTAGGGAGGGGCGACGTGCCTGGATATTCTTGAGATTTGCCTCTGCCTCCACTAGGAGACGGTTCACCCTTCCTAGCTTCTTCTCTGCATCTGCTTTCCATTTATTTCTTTGTTCTCGATCCAGGCGGGCATTATTCATTTTTGTCGCTAAATCCGTTTGAGCCGTGCCTTTGATCTGTTCGAGTTTCGGTTTGTTCTCTTTCTCCCACTTATTGATAGTCTCCGTCGCTAGCTCGTTTTTATCGACCAATTCTTTCGAGGCGGCCACGTAATTCTTATATCTGCTAATCAGCTCGAACTGCTCCTGCTCTAACTTTTCTAAAGATTTGAGCTCGACCAAAATCACCCCCCTGTTTTTTTCACAGAGAATAATGTTCTGTTCCGTGTCTTTCATATTGGCGTCGACTGTTTCCACGGCTCGCGCCATACGTTCTAAGCCTTCCTTGCTGACGACGGGCTTTAAATTGGAGTTTGTGTCATCGATTTTTGCCTCCACGAAAGTGGGAAGCAGTGCCAGAAAAAGGATAAGTGAGCGCATTTTAAAATTGTAGGTCAGATTACGGAGTCTTACCAGCTAGCCGCGCCAGAACCTCTTGACCCGTCCAATTCTGAGGGCCAATCCACTTGTAAACGAGATTCCCCTGGTTATCTAACCAGTAGGTCTCCGGAAATTTTGTGGTTCCGACAGAGCGAGCTATATTTCCCATGGAGTCGTGGTAGACGGGAAAGCTGGGTCGAAAGGTAAGGGCATCGAATAGCTTTTTGATCTCTTGCGTTTTTTCGTCCACGGAAACGGTGAGAAGGAATGGGTTATTCTTCTTCTCCTGCCCCGCTAACTCTCTTTGTAAGACTTCAAGAGAGGGCAATTCGTCCAAACAAGGAGGGCACCACGTCGCCCAGAAATTAATAAGAAGACCTTTTGGATGCTCCTGCAATAGCTCTCGGAGAGTCGTCGACTGCTTCACCAACCCTGAGTAACCTCTTAGTGGCAAATCCAAGGGGAACTTTGCTTTGGAGGGTTCTTTCAGATCGAGGCTATATAATTTTGGACGAATGATTTCAGGAAGGTAATAGAGAAGACCAAACGCAATAAGAATTCCAAAAATGCAGAGGAGAGAGGTCGAAAATACTTTGCGAGTTCGGTCCGGAGGCAAAAGAAATGCCTTACCCTTCCTTTTCTTTCTTCTTGGGCTTTGCGCCCTTCTTATCTTCGACTTTATCCTGGGGGGCAGCTTTCTCTTTTACTTTGCCAGGCTTTCCGGCAGCCGCCTCGATTTTCTTGTCGGCTTTTTTCTCCGGTTTTGCTTTCGCTTTTGCGCCCTTATCTTTCGCTCCGCCCTTCTTTTCGTTTTCATCGGGCAAATAGCGCATGAGGCACATTTCAGCATTATCTCCCGCACGACGCGGGGCGAGGCGAAAAATCTGCGTATAGCCGCCTGGCCGATCTTTAAAGCGAGGAACGAGAAGTGTGTAAATGCGGTCGACTGCTGTGCGAATTCGATTCTGTCCAGGCACTTTTGTTTCGGTGCTTCCCAAGAGTTTTACGATGTGACGGCGGCCGTGCACATCCCCCCGCTTCGCAAGCGTGACTACCCGGTCCGCAAACCAACGAATCTCTTTTGCGCGAGCCGGGGTTGTTTGAATAGCCTCACGCTCAATCAAAGCCAGCGTTAAATTACGCAAAAGCGCTTTACGATGGTGAGGCGCAACGCCTAGTTTCCGACCGGTGTGTAAATGTCTCATGGGTACTACCTGTTGTGGGGATCAATTCAGCGCGTCCCCACCGTCCTTCTTCTTCTTGTTCGCGAAGTAAGTCTCTGGATCGAATCCTTCGATCTTAAGACCGAAGCCCAAGCCCATTTCTGACAAGATCTCTTTAATCTCGTTCAAAGACTTGCGGCCAAAGTTCTTGGTCTTCAGCATCTCTGCTTCGCTTTTCTGCACTAATTCGCCGATATACTTGATGCCGGCGTTTTGTAAGCAGTTAGCCGAACGGACGGAGAGCTCGAGCTCGTCGACCGTGCGATAGAGATTTTCGTTGATCTTCTCCTGCTCGATCACAGGTTCCTGAATTTCTGGCTCCAAGCTCTCATCAAAATTGATGAAAATGCTTAGCTGATCTTTCAAGATCTTGGAGCTATAGGCGACGGCATCTTCCGGACGAACCGAGCCATCAGTCCAAATTTCCAGATCGAGTTTATCGTAGTCGGTGCGTTGACCGACACGAGCATGGGAAACGTTGTAGTTCACCTTGCGGACCGGCGAGAAAAAAGCATCCACCGGAATGACTCCGGCCGGAAGGTCTTCGCGGCGAAGACTTTCGGAAGTCACATAGCCCTTGCCGTACTCCAATCGGAGTTCAGCACGAAACTTACCTTCTTTTCCGAGGGTACAAATGTGTTGATCTGGATTCAGGACTTCCACCGTATCATCGACTTGAATGTCGCTCGCGGTGACCGTTCCCGGGCCAGACTTCTCTATCGTGACCGTCTTTGGGCCTTCGACATAGAGCTTAAACCGGACTTCCTTCAAGTTCAGGATGATATCCGAGACGTCTTCGATGACATCCGGAACCGTGGAGAACTCATGGAGGACGCCATCGATGCGGACCGCTGTTACGGCAACGCCCTGCAAGGAAGAGAGAAGAATCCGACGGAGGCTATTACCAACCGTGATTCCGAAGCCTCTCTCCAACGGCTTTGCGGAGAACTTGCCGTATGTATCGGTCAAGCTATCCCGTTCTATCTCCAAGCCCTTCGGCTTGATTAGACTACGCCAGTTTTTTGGGGCGAGAGTTACATCCATTTTTTTAGCTCCTTATCTCGAGTATAGCTCGACGACTAAGTTTTCTTCGATCGGGAGCGTGACATGATTCCGCTCCGGCAAATATTTAACTTTTCCCTTGAACTCAGCGGCATTGAGTTCCAACCAGTCGGGTACTTCACGCTTAACCACATTTCCCATCGCTCTTAAAATTGGAACCGACTTTTGACTCTTCGGCCTTACAGACACTTCGTCTCCCGCGCGTAAGATCGTATTAGGAATATTCACGGGCTTTCCATTCACAAAGAAATGCGAGTGAATCACCAGTTGTCGCGCCTCTTTCCGGCTGTCTCCAAATCCTAAGCGGTAAGCGACGCTATCCAGTCGTAATTCGACACGACGGAGAAGGTTGTGGCCCGTAGCCCCCTTCTGCGCATCGGCTTTTTCAAAATACTTGCGGAACTGTCTTTCAAGTAGACCGTAAATGCGCTTCACCTTCTGCTTTTCCCGCAATTGCAAACCATAGTCGGACAATTTAGTACGACGCTGACCATGCTGACCCGGAGGATAAGAGCGGCGCTCGAATGCGCATTTATCGCCCAAACAACGATCGCCCTTCAGGAACAGCTTCATGTTCTCCCGACGGCAAAACTTACAAACGGACGTAGTCGATCTGGCCACGCTTTACTCCTAAACTCTTCGACGCTTCGGAGGACGACACCCATTATGTGGAATGGGGGTGATGTCCCGAATATGGGTTACTTTCAAACCTGCGACTTGCAGGCCACGCAATGCGGTCTCTCGTCCCGCGCCGGGCCCGTTCACAAAAACGCTCAAGGATCTTACGCCTTGATCGACAGCAATCCGGGCTGCATCTTCCGCCGCTACTTGAGCAGCGAAGGGAGTGCTCTTGCGAGCTCCCTTGAAACCTTTACGACCTGCGGACGACCAGCAAACTACGTTGCCGGCAGGATCTGTGATGGTCACGATCGTGTTATTGAACGAACATTGAACAAACGCCAACCCATTTGGAATTTCGCGACGCCCCTTCTTTTTCTTGGGCTCTTTCGCGGGCGCTGCGGGCGCAGCAGCATCGCCTTCCTTAGCAGGCTCCTTGCTTTCTTTCTTTTCGACTTCTTCGGGGGTCTGATTGCTCACTACATACTCCGTAAACTATTTCGAGACTTTCAATTGTTTGCGAACGGCGACTGTTTTACGCGGGCCTTTTCTAGTCCGGGAATTCGTGTGCGTCCGTTGTCCACGAACCGGTAAACCTTTTCGGTGTCGCAATCCACGGTACGTTTGGAGATCCATCAAACGCTTAATGTTCATGCCGATGGTTCTACGAAGCTCTCCTTCCACCGGAAAATTCTTTTCCATGTGTTCGCGAATTTTCGCGATCTCATCTTCCGCGAGCTGATCCGTCTTCTTGTTCGGATCCACATTGACGGCCTTCAGAATTCGGCTCGAAAGACTTCGGCCGACACCAAAAATATAGGTGAGTCCGATTTCAACGCGCTTATTTCTTGGAAGATCGACTCCGGCTATACGTGCCACAACTACCCCTGTCTCTGTTTATGGCGAGGATCTGCACAGCTCACGCGAACTACGCCACCACGTCTAAATATGCGACATTTATTGCAAATTTTCTTTACTGATGCTCTTACTTTCACACTGGTATCCCGAAATAAAAGACTTATTTAGGCTAAGTTCACTCGGCTTGTCAATCGCATTACCCCATATTTCTCGGGGGTTATTCTACTTCGCCCGATAGGTGATTCTGCCCCGTGTTAGGTCATAGGGAGAGAGCTCTACGGTGACCTTATCCCCTGGAAGAATACGGATATAGTGCATTCGCATTTTCCCCGAGATATGGGCCAAGACTTTATGGCCGTTCACCAATTCCACTCGAAACATGGCGTTTGGAAGAGGCTCGATGACTGTTCCCTCAACTTGGATCAGATCCTCTTTCGTCATGTTTCTTTTCTCCTACCTCCTAAGCGTGGTTCGTAAGCGTTCCGAGCCCGCCATTCTCCCATTCTGTAAAAATTTCCGGCTCGCCATCAGTGATGGCGATCGTATGTTCAAAGTGTGCGGAAAGAAGGCCATCAAGAGTGACGGCCGTCCATCGATCTTCCAAAATTTTTACCGCGGCCGTGCCTTCATTGATCATGGGCTCGATGGCGATCGTCATGCCGGGCCGCAATTTCAGATTTGAGGCGCCCTCCTCGTAATTTGGCACCTGGGGATCTTCATGCAGTCTTGTTCCGATTCCGTGTCCGACAAATTCGCGGACTATTCCGTAGTGGTGTGGCCTTACGACATTTTCGATCGCGCGGGCCAAATCTTTGAGGGTATTTCCACTCTTCGCTTGCGAAATTGCCGCATAGAGAGAGTCTTTCGTTACCTGCATCAAGCGAGCTGCATTTTCCGGAACTTTTCCGACGGCAATGGTGAGTGCGCTATCGCCATAGAATCCTTCGTACTGCAGGCCAAAGTCGACGCCGACAATGTCCCCTTCTTTAAGTGCACGCTTCGAAGGAATTCCGTGTACCACCTGTTCATTTACGGAAAGGCAAAGTGTGTGGCGAAATCCCTGGTATCCCTTGAACGCAGGAACTGCGCCGGCCTCACGAGAGAGCTTTTCCGCTGCCATATCAAGATCAATTAAGGTCACTCCTGGTTGGACGAGGGCGGCTACTTGCTGAAGGACGGAAGAAACAAGACGTCCGCACTTGCGCATTATCTCTAGCTCACGTTGTGACTTAATGTGCACCATTCAATTAAGGATCTGAACCAACTCTTTTTGAAGGGTGTCGATGGGACGATTCCCATCTAGCTCCTTGAGTCTGTTTTTCGTCTTATAATAGGAAAGCAGAGGAGAGGTGAGCTTGTGAAAGACTTGAAGGCGATGCCCCACTACTTCTGCGGAATCATCTTTGCGATGAATGACATTACCGCCGCATTTGTCGCACACGCCTTCTTTTTTCGGGGGGAGGGATTCAACGTGGTAGGGCTCACCACACTTCTCGCAAACTCTTCTTCCCGTTAGTCGAGTAATCAGATCCTTCTCCGGAACTAGAAAGTAGAGGGCTCGGTTTACCGCTGTGGAAATCTTTTGATCCAGGGCCTCGGCTTGTGGAACCGTTCTCGGAAATCCGTCGAGAATTATTTTTGTATTATTCGGAATGCCAGTGAGCGCTGCTTCGATGAGCTCAATCATTACGTTGTCCGGCACGAGGTCTCCTTTATCAACGAAACCTTTGGCCTTTTTTCCGACGTCCGTTTCCGCTTTCATGGCGGAGCGAAGCATGTCACCGGTCGAGAAATGAATAAAGTTCTGAGACTCTGCGAGCCGTTTTGCCTGGGTCCCCTTGCCCGAGCCCGGCGCTCCGAGAAAGACCGTGATATTCAAATTACCCTCTTCGTCCGCGCAACTTCGCGTTCTTCATAAAGCCTTCATAGTCTCGAGTGAGTAAGAAGGTCTGTATCTGCGCAACAGTATCGAGGGCGACACCCACGAGAATCAAGAGGGTGGTGCCTCCAAAGAAGAAGGAGACCTTGAACTTGTTAATGAGAAAATCGGGCAGCAAACACACCGTCGAAATGTAGAGAGCTCCTCCGAAGGTGATGCGAGACAGAACTCGATCGATGTAATCGCTGGTGTTTTTTCCAGGGCGAATGCCGGGGACGTAGCCACCATATTTTTTCAGATTCTCCGCAACATCCACAGGATTGAAAACGACCGCGGTGTAGAAGAAACAGAAAAATACGATTAAGGAAACATAAGCGGTGTAATAGACTAATCCACCACGGTGAATGAGATCGCGAATCTGGTCGCTGAACGGATTTGGCGGTAAGAAAGCGATAATTGTTAGGGGTGCCATCAAAAGAGAAGAGGCAAAGATGGGGGGGATCACACCGCTCGTATTTATTTTGAGTGGTAGGTGAGTCGATTGGCCGCCATATAAGCGACGTCCCACTTGCCGCTTGGCATACTGAATCGGAATTCGCCTTTGTCCTTGCTCGAGAAAGATAATGACGGCGACGACTGCCACCATGCCTAGGGTTAAGAACACAAGCATCAATGGAGAAAGCTGGCCGTCTTTCACCATCCCCAAGGTCTGCTGGGCCGCCACTGGAATGCCGGCGGAAATACCGGAAAAGATGATGAGTGAAGTGCCGTTTCCGATGCCGCGCTCAGAAATTTGTTCTCCTAACCACATGATGAAGCTTGTCCCTGCAGCCAGGGTGATCGCGGCTAACATTTTGAATTTGAATCCGGGGAAAAGCACGTACCCAGCCTCTTCCGCACTCATTAATGCGGACGCGATGCTAAACGCTTGAAAGAGAGAAAGAACGACCGTCGCGTAGCGAGTGTATTGGTTAATCTTTTTTCGACCGTGGTCGCCTTCCTTGGACAGAGAGTTCAAATAGGGCCAGACCACTGTAAGGAGCTGGAAAATGATCGAGGCGCTGATGTAAGGCATGATGCCTAGAGCGAAGATTGAGGCATGCTCAAGTGCTCTTCCTGAGAACATGTTCAGCATTCCGAAGAGTGTGTTTTGATTACTCTCGAAAAATCGAGTGAGGGTGCTGGTGTTCACTCCGGGAACAGGGATGTGACACCCGACCCGGTAAACGGCCAGCATTCCTAAGGTGAATAGGATTCTTCTTCTTAGCTCAGGGATTTTGGTGAGACCTTCAACGGCTGCCAAGCTCAATCTCCTTTAGCTGTGGCCTCGCCTGGAATCTTGATCTCTTCTACCTGCCCGCCCGCCTGATTAATTTTTTGCGTAGCGGATTTTGAAAACTTATGGGCTTTGACCACGAGTTTCTTGGTGAGGTTCCCCTCTCCGAGGATTTTCAAAAGCGAATCCGCGGAACGAACGAGTCCCTTTTCCACTAACTTCGTGCCATCGACGATATCCCCGGCAGAAAACAGAGCTTCCAGTGCGAAGACGTTAACCACTTCAAAATGTTTACGGAACGGACTCTTGAAACCCCATTTGGGCAATCGGCGAAAAAGCGGCATCTGACCGCCTTCAAAGCCCTTCGGGCGTCCTTTACCCGTTCGAGCCGTCTGTCCTTTGCCCCCGCGACCGGCGGTTTTACCTAGACCCGACCCTAACCCGCGTCCACGACGGACTCTTTCTTTCCGGGAGCCGGCAGGGGCCGACAAGTTTGATAGGGAAATTTCCACTTCTTGGGCTGCCATGGATTACTCCTTCACCTCGGTGATGG
>JAHFAF010000340.1 GCA_023250715.1 Pseudobdellovibrionaceae bacterium
TCACTTTCCCGTTCATTCGCAGATGTGGTTGACGGCCGCATGGGCCATTGATTACTCGGTGCGTAAATCAGGGTTACTAGTACCTAGGATCTAGCAAAAGTCAGAAGCAGAGCAAAATCCCCTTTGTCTGCGGCTTTTAATGCCCGAATGTAATCGTCTCTAGTGGATCCCTTCTTTTCTATTCTCGCCGACCCCCACGTAAATGGCATTTGCTTGTGGGCCGAGAGGAGAATCTTCGGTGATTGGTGCACCGGCGAGGGGATTTCTGCATGCTTTACAGGAAGCGCGTAAACAATATCTAAACCGAATTCGTTCTCAGCGCCATCCTGGGTTCGGTATGAAACGATTACGGCCGCTCCATTCACCGGGTTCGAAGCCACCTTCGATCCGCTCAATAGCATTCAACAGGGTTTCCATTTCCTTGGAATTTAGGGTCCGAATCGTTCGCTTTAGATCGATCCCAGTGAATTTTCGCAAGAGTTTGCGGTAATTTTCCACATCGTTATTATCTTCTGGTGGAGCATACTTCTCGACGAGCCGAAAGAGGCTCCAATGATAGTAGGTTGATTCTAGAAGGGCCTTGAGCGCCTTACGACCAGTTTTGTAATCGGGAAATACCGCAAAGCCACCGGCCACCCCGATAGAACCTAGCGACCGGGACTTGGGTCCTTTGCTCAGATTTCCCGGGTTGTTATTCCTCCAGGTCCACTTTCCACCTCTACGGATCATTCGTGTTCCATCTTCAGCGATGTAAATGACGGAATTTCCCTTTCCTTGAAGCGCTCGAACAAACATTTTTCCCCAACTACTCCTCTAAAGGCCTACACGAATCCAGATACATCAAGACTCTAGTATGGTGATGACCAGTGAACCGATGAAAAAGCGTTCCAGTACAACTAATTTTCCGCCCAAGAGAGGCTTTCAGTATTTTGAAATTCTTCGTCTCTCCAGTTGCGAGCTGAACTATCCTCACTCCAGTCTCTGTTTCATTGAACGAAACTGGATCCCCCTCTTTTTCATCATAAAAAACCGTAATAGGTCGGGTTAAAGACAACAGCCACGCACCTTCCGCCTTGTCGCCCTTCTTAACATTTTCGTAATTGGGAGGCCCCGGAAAAACTCTTTCTAACAAGGTCCCTTCGATAATAGAGATTGAAGGTTCATAAAAATATTTTGGTTGGTTCGCACGCCCGAAAGCCAAGGATGAAAACAATTGAAATATAAGGAGTGGAAAAAAACGAATCATCGGTCCAGAGTTTCTACAGCAATACTCAACACGGCAAGTGGCGGCGGGAGCTTATTTCAAGCATCGACCCGTCGCATTGTAAGTAATTGAATTTCATGAGATTTATGGGGCGATAATTGAAAACGAAAGACCCAAAATCAGAAACATCAACAATAACAAGCCAACTGACTGAAATCGCTTCGGAACCAGAGGCATTTCCCCTAAGCGTTTATAAGCCGCGTTAAGCACCTTTCAGCATCTTCCCCACGCTCTTTCCACGCTCCAATTTTTTTGACGCGAACTTTTGTGCGAGGGCTGAGAGTGAAGTTCTCGCCGCCATATAGCGGTGGAGGAGCATGAGGGCTATGCCGATAAAAGATATGGCGGATTCCTCCATTTATGAAAAGGGACTTAAACATCCAAATGCGGGGAGGATTACTTTCATTCATTCTTATCATCATCGTCGCGGGCCTTCCTCTGCCAGCGCTAGGGAGTTACTTCTCGTTCTGTTCAGAGGCGTGGGAGGCGATGAATCAGACTCTTAAGTCCCCCCCTGTACCGCCATCCCACTTTTTGCAAAAGGCATTGGAAAAAACGAATAACGCGCAAATGCGAGTTTGGCTTCTCGAAAAGTTAGGCCGTGTGGAAGAAGCGCAGCAAGCACGGACTGAACTCCGAGAGCTATTGTCGAACGGGAAAATGAAGATCGAGGACGAAGCGAAAGCACCTGAAATACGGGGCGGAGCTGAATGGCATGACCGGCGGCTAGTGGTTTTTGAGAATGGGGAAAGGGGAATTTGGAAACCTGGAGTTCGCTCTGATGCTGACGAACATGTGGACTGGAAAGCTGAAGTGGGAACTTATGAACTTGCCGAGCTGTATGGTTTGCCAGTTCCGATGACCGTTAAGCGAACGATTGATGGAAAAGAGGGGTCATTGCAGATTCTAATTCCCGCGATGTCGAGTGCGCTCGAAATGTCCACAAGAGACAAGACCCGAAAGGACTTACACGGGAATCCAGCGCTTCTTTATTACCCTCGGCGCAATGGACTACTACGAGCTTTGGACTACCTCGCTGTGGTGGATAATCGAAATTTAGAGAACTATCTGCTGCCCACAACCGGAACGCCCGTTGAGAAAGCCATGAGGCCTGAAAACTTTCAGATCGCCATCGACAATGGTTCGGCCTTCTTCAGAACGGGAAGGTATGAGATTGAACAGCAGACAAAAGATTTAGATGCGCACCCCGAAGAGCACGATCCCGGCGTAGATGTGGTGGAGAAAATCAGAGCAGTTCCCGATGAACTAATCGTCGAGCGACTAAAGCCCTATCAAACTGAATCCTACGTTAGAAACGTAGTTCTTCCTCGGCGGCGACACTTCCTCGAAGTCATGGACAAACTTCACGCTAAACCAACCGCGCTCGCCCCATGAAGAAGGGTATTAAAGGGCTCTAGCAATCCGCGCCAGGAAAGAAAAGTCATTCCCATCCGCTGACTTTAAAGCGGCCAAATACTGTTTCCTGTTCTGTCCTTCAGCGCTTAGATTCCCACCCCAACTAAAAGGAACAGTGCCGCTCTTTCTTAGAAAAATATCCGCAGCTAACCTGGAAAATCGCCCATTGCCGTTCGGGAAAGGATGAATCCACACAAGACGATGATGATAGCGGACTGCGATTTCATCGATTGGAAACGTCTTTTCCTTTTCCCAGAATTTAAGATCGTCACACGCTTTCTTGAGTTCGGAGGAGATTTGATCTGGTGCCACGCCGATATTCTTTTCGGTCTTTCGAAATTTTCCAGACCATTTCCAGACATCGGAGAACATATCGGCGTGGATATTTCGAAGGACGAGCGGATCCGTAAGGTCCCATTTTTTTCTCCGTCCCATGAGATATTTTCGGATAGCCTTGGTGATGTTCACCTGCTCGAGCTCGTTCAGCTCACTCAACAGAGTGACATGATCGGGAATGAGCCCCTCGATCTCGTTCGGATCTAGAGGCGTCTGGCCGGCGATGTATCCTATGAATTTCTTCGGCATGTCACTCTTCCCAAAGCTCGCGGCTCATGTTTCTTGCGATTTCCTCCGCCAATTCCTGGATCTGTTTTTTCTTGAAGCCCTTTCCGGTGCCCTGGGCTTCGAGTTTCATCTGCGTGTCAGCGTGGTTCACAATTTTGGTAGCGGCTTTTAGAGCCTGCTTATGGATGATGTCTTCCAATGATTCGCGCGGAAGGAGCAGGACGTGCGGTTCACATTCCAAGACCTCAGCGATCTTCTTGAGTGTCGCCACAGTGATGGTTCCCGCCTCTTCGGCGTCCTCATAGTCCTTTATCGTTTGAGGAGTTACTCCCATCCGTTTGGCTAGCTGAGTAGCGCTCATGCCCAGGGCAGTTCGGATCGAACGGATCCAGCCCGAAGTGGGAGCCGCCAGGTTAGCTTTCCGTAAAGGGGCGAGGCGTTTATCCAGTTGGGTGCGTTGGAGCGCTATATTGGAGCCCTTCTTAGTCATAGCTTTATTTTAAGGCTATAGCCTTAAAATACAATACTGAATATCAGGGTATAACCTTAAATATGAATGCCATCTTTAAGGCTATAGCCTTAAAGAACAGACTTCTTACAGCGTCTCAGAAGTGACATTTTATGCCTGCAAAGACAGTAACTTGGCATCGGCAAATGGTGGGACAGTTATGGGACAATTAACCCAGGCTGGAGTGTCCGGATGCCGGACATTCAAGTGAACGGCACACCTTGCATAGTAAGGCCCAGGAGGATGGAGCCTATGGCCGGGGATGTCGGGAAAATTGGGATGGCGAAGCGAATCATCCATGTGGATTTCGCCGAGAAGGCCGTCCAGAGTTTGCCGTGGCTGGATGAGCGAGGGTTTCCCCTTTCCGAGAAACGGATAAAGCTCCGGTCGAAGCATTGGACGCCAGAGATTTGGGAAGCCTACCTTCATAGTCTCGAAGTGCCACAACGAGAGCCGGTTGGTCTTAAGAAAGACAGGGCGGTTATTCTTACCGAGGTTGCCAATTCCGAAGATGGTTTAGAAGCGTCGACTCGCCACTTGTACGAGTACGAGCCCGAACGCCATCAGTGGACGGATCGTGATCTCGGAGCTGGATCTTTATTCCGAAAAGGACTCTCCTTACTATGTCGCCTTTAGGCTAGCAGTAGAATGCGGGCTTCGCTTAGGTGAAATCGTTGGACTGTCGAAACAAGACGTCAGTCTTGAGCGAAACCAACTGCATATTCACCGGCAGTGGATCGACAAGGAAGGGGCTTGCGGGCCGACGAAGGGAAGACGCGAACGGTTTGTTCCTTTCCATCCTGACTCAGAGTTGAAAGTGATTCTGACGGAGGCGATGGAGAGAAGCAGACACCCGGAAGCGATTGTCGTGACTCGCAATGGAACCAGAGTCCTAAACCGAAAATTATCGGGCTACCACTTCAACAAGCTGGTAGAACTGTCCCAGGTCCCGAAAATTCGGTTCCACGACATGCGACATACATTCGCTTCCTGGTACATGATCGAAGTGGGAGACATCTGGTCCCTCAGGTGAATGATAAAATATGGCTAGTGACGTTTATGGATTATGACCTGGGGTACTTCGATGAAGACAGCAAACGATTCGAACCCCTGGTGAACCCGTTCGGGGCAAAAGTGTTACCTATGTC
>JAHFAF010000341.1 GCA_023250715.1 Pseudobdellovibrionaceae bacterium
TCCAAAATGTAAGGACTATCCGCGGGGAGAAGTTTTCCTGCCGCGTGGTTCGTAACTCCAAGCCGATACTGATCGGGGATTCCATCCAACCGAGAGAAAAACGCCTGGGCTTCTGAAACGATGTGATCTTGAGCGTCGTGCATCGGCGAACGATCGTTCAACACGAAAAGAATATCGACGTAAGGGGGATTGAAGCTTTGCGTGAAGGTTTCCGTGTTGGCAGAAACAATGAATCCTTCTTTTCCACCGCAAGAAACAAACAACATCGCCACTAATAGGGCTGCTAGTTTGATGTATCCACGCTTAAACATGCTCACCATCCGAAAGGCCGCACAGGTACGACCGACACAAATCCGATGGCTAAATGTGCAAGACCTCGGCCATGGGCGAAGAGGGGATAAGTAGGCTAAACCCCGCCCAAAAACCCTGGAATACGGGCGGCGCTAGGGCAACCTGTCGAGCAAAAAACGTCACTTTCCCGGCGTAAACGTGAACATATTCGTGACCGTGATCGTCAACGAGCACGTTCACGTTGACGAAAACGACTACGATCTCCGGTATAATTTATGATTCCTAGCCGTGGGAAGGAGCGAAGGTTGCCGCGGTCGCGCCGCTCCCTCGCAATGACAAGAGAAGCGCCTTCGCGTCGGCAAGGCGCTCTTCCACGTGATAGGGATCCCAGGCATTTGTCGAAGGCTTTGCTGAGGCGACGAATTGCTCAAGATAATGGACGGCCACTGCTCGGGTATTTGTTTTTTGAGAAAGGATTTTCCCCATCCCATAATAGAGTATGGGACGAACTTCTCTTCCGTGGACCAAGGGCTCGAGAATAAGATGCGCGGAAGCCGTTTTTCCTTGCTCAAGCAACGCCAACCCGAAAATGAGACGCGCTCTAGGCGTTTTGAGCGATTCTCCCAGACGCGAATCAAACATTGCAACCGCGAGTTCGGGGTGGTGAAAATTCAAATGAGCCTCGGCCAAATCCTCCTGCACTTGCGTCTGGAGGGGAACCGCCACGTAAATGGCATTGAGACTCTCATAGTAATTCTGGAATTGCCCCAGCATCTTTTCGCAACGGGCCTTCTCCTTAGTCAGTCGAATATTTCCCTTTTCGAGGTTAATCGCTTGAATGAGTCCGGGTATCGCTCCCTCGCAATCCTCGCGACGAATGCGGGCAAGAGCCTGGTAGAAAAGCGTTTGTCCTTCATCGGTGAGAAAGGTCTCTTGAAGATCCGTGAGTCGAGCCCCTACGACCTGCAAGGACTCCGGGCTCATCGAATGGCCTTCTCGAGTGAGGAAGTCCCTCAGCCAATTCCGCGAAGCTTCCCGCCCTTCACTCAAGAGCTTGAGTTCAGCAACTCGAAGAACTGCAGATAGATTCGACGGCTGTTTTCTCGCGACCTCTAGCCACAGGGGAAGAGCCTGGCGATAGGCATAACGGGCGTAATAATAATCCGCGACTTGAACGCTGGTGTCGGTAGCCGCAACCGAAGCGGTTGCAAGAAAAAGGAGCGAACTAAAAGCGCAAAGCAGCGGTCGTGCGAAACGCGAAGACCCCGCGGGGATTCGCGACACGAAGGCCCGCCCCCGAGAAGAGGTACCCAAGATTCACCCCCAAATCGAAATTCTTATAAACGGCATATTCGGTTCCCAAATCCACTTCAACACCGAGGCTTTTCGACTCGCCCGCGGCAGCCGTCGCTTTCTGAGCAATGATGAACTCGACACCCGAAGCCCAGGAGGGAGACCAATCGACGCGAATTCCTGGACGGACATACATGACGCCCGAAAAAGTATCCGGATCTCCGTAGACAACCAAACTTCCCTGCCCGGCCGAATTGGAATGATAAAGACCCAGGAGTTCTCTTCCCAAAATCAACCCAGGCCGGCGATTACGGTGAAGGGTCACGAATCCGTTCAGATGATCTCCCAACAAGTTCGAATCTCCGCTTGCGTAGAGAAACTCCACAAACCCTTTTACGCGGTGATATTCATACGAGGTGCTCAACAAAACTCCGAGGGCGTTCAAAGAGTCGGCCTTACCATTTCCATCGTAGTCGAAGGCGTCTCCCGTGAGCCAACCGACTTCGCCGCCGACGGTGAAATAACCCATCGTCTTCTTAAGATAGACATCGACCGCATTGTTGGAAGAAGGGTAAGGAACCTTGGTTCCCAATTTATAACCCGCGCTAGAATTGTAGGGGTTCGGTGAGTTCGTCGTCGCACTCGTCCCAAAATAATCTCCCGCCTGTCCCGCCGATCGCGATTGCTTCTCGTAGAGAATGCCACCTTCTACATCGATCTCGGGATTATCGTACTGCAGATAGAGCGTGTAGAATTCCTGATCGTTCACATTACCCAGAACGGAAAGTTTGCGATCCTTCGAGTAAGCGAGAGCTCCAATGACATGCCCCAGGTGGAGGCGATACTCCAATCGATCGTAGGTCGTTTGAAAGTCATCCCAAATTCCATTTCCCGCATCCCACATGAGGCCGTAACCCCAGGAGACCGGCATTCTTCCCAAGCGAAACACACCGAAGTCGGAGGTCCATTCGAGCCACGCACGGCTCAAAACTAGGGCCGCGGTATTCGGATCGCCGAAAACGTAACCGCCCTGTCCGGACGCAAGGGGCTTTGTCGCATCGGGTGTAAGGGAGGGAGAGGAAAGCAAAGACCACTGGGATCGAACGCTAAAGTGATCGTCCACAACTAAGTTGGGCTGGAGAAGGGCCCTTCCTCCCGTGAAAGACTTTGTCTGGTTACTCGCGAGATCCAAGTTCGTGTAGTAGTCCGACTCCGCTCGAAAATGGCCATTAAAATTCATGGAGACGGCAAACACTGAGATGGGGACGAGAAGGAACAGTAAAATCGCTTTTATCATGGTACCTTAGCCTACGACACGGTTGGGCATTAGTTAAGAAAAAACTTCATCCCACTTCTTCAGCCGCCTCGCTTTTTTACCTCTTCCTCGAGGTACTTGTTGTAGAGAGTTTCCCACTGAGGGCTCCCTTCCATAGGAGCACTTTTTTGGGACTGAATCCGTTGCCGGGCCACTTCCACCGCGGCATTCACGTGATTAATGTATTGCAGACAAACCTTTTTCCCCTCATGGACCGCATCTTCCTGTTTGGGGTAATCCGCGAGACCAGCCTTTTTTATCCCGTCCAGCATCAAGTGGACGACATGGATCATTTTTTCTTCGGAAATCATCCTAGACCACCAGGTTCCTATCCTTGATAAGCTGCTTTTTGATCATCTGGAACATCTTCTGCCGATCGATCTTATCGCCCATCTGTTTGGCGTACTGCTCCAAAAGCTTTTCCGCTTCCCGATTGAGTTCATCCTCAACCTTGAGATCACGGATAAAGATGTCCTCCATCTTGGCGAGGACCTCCCCTTCGCTCTTTTTCAAATTAATCAGTTGCTTTGACTTAAGAGTAAGCAGTAGCTTTTGACATATCTGCTTGACCTGAAACTCTTTTAACCGCATGGGGGGGAGCCTAATCCGAGCCTCCTGGGTTTTCAATGACGAATCCAAGCGATCTCAAGCGAAGAATCATCGGTTTAGCGATCCTAAGCGGAGCCGTGCTCGTGGCCGTGGTCGCGATTCTCGGTCTTTATATAAAGATCGTGACCATGCGTATCGACGAGAGAATTCTCCAACTTCACGAGGCGAGGGGAAGTCAGCTGTATGCCTTCTATCCAGCCCTGCGCGTCAATCAGGTTTTCCCTCTCCCTGAGTTGCGTTCCCTTCTCGAAGATCAGGGCTATCAAGAGAGTCGTGATCCCGAGGATGCCTTACCCGGTGAATATCTCCTCTCCCGCAAAGACAATACCGCGGAATTAAAACTCAATCGCCTCGAATTCAAGGGGACGGGTCATCCTCAGGAGCCGGCGCTTGCACGCTTGCATTTTGAGAAAAACGGAAATGATTACACACTTACGGAAATCTTCCGTACCGACACGAGAGAAAAAGTCGAAAGTTTCGAATCTCGTCCCAAAAAGATTGCGGCCTTCGTTGCAGGGCGCTTACGTACACAAAGCTCTATCCCTTTTTCCGACATGCCGGTGACGATGCGCTTAGCCGTCATGGCCATCGAGGATGTGCATTTTCTCGAGCACTCCGGAGTCAGTCTTCGAAGCACCCTACGTGCACTGTGGACCGATATCCGCACCGGAAAATACGCGGAAGGCGGCAGCACCATCACGCAGCAGCTCATGAAAAATCTCTTTTTTTCCCATGAAAAAGCTCTCGCAAGGAAAATCAAGGAAGCGATTTTCGCATTCGTTACTGAGAGCCGCCACAGTAAGGAGGCCATTCTCGAAGCCTATCTCAATGAGGTCTATTTGGGCCAACTAAGCACCCATGAAATTCACGGTGTATCAGAAGGCGCTCGCTATTATTTCAACCGACCCGTAAGTGAGCTGTCATTATCACAAAGCGCGCTGCTCGCGGCTATCATTCAAGCTCCTGGAGTCCACGACCCCAGAAAATATCCAGACCGGGCTCTCAAACGCAGAAATATTGTTTTGAAAAAGATGCAGGCAGCAGAGTTTATTCTCGATGACGAGTGCGAAGAGGCGTTAAAGGCACCCCTGGGAGTCATCCCCGCGGAAAGAAGCCTGGATGATGCCGATTACTTTCTGGACCTCGTGATGGATAGATTGCCCCCAGACGTGAAAAGTCGGCTAGAGAATGAGCCGCTTTCCATCTACACGACTTTAAACCCCTACCTTCAAAGTGCCGCCTCTCGTCTATTGAAAGCGAACATTGAAAGATTGAAAAAACTCTCTCCCGCGATTGAGAAAAATGAGAAACGTGGGTTTCACCTTCAAGGTGCATTGATCGCTCTTAGTGTAAAGGACGGCGGGGTGCTCGCTCTTCAAGGAGGAAAAAGT
>JAHFAF010000048.1 GCA_023250715.1 Pseudobdellovibrionaceae bacterium
AGTTTGAGTTCCCAGCTGAAACCAGAACATCGAGCCCGCCGTACGAACAGGGACTTCCAGCAATTCCCCTAATTGACCCGCGAACTTTTTGGTTCTTTCCTCGAGATCGCGATAAGGGGGATTTTCAAAAATGCTCTCCAAGATCACTGTACCGGCAGCCGTCGCCAAGGGATTTCCGGAAAGGGTCCCCGCTTGATAGACACCACCCACGGGAGCAAGGGAGTCCATGATCTCCCCACGACCCGCAATCGCCGCAAGAGGAAGACCGCCGCCGATGATTTTTCCCAAGGTCACTATATCTGGGCGGACATCATAATATCCGCTCGCGCCCGACAAACCCATGCGAAAGCCCGTGATGACTTCATCCCCAATCACCAAAGCACCGTGTTTTCGAGCCAGTGCAAAAACTCTCTCAATTGTTTCCCGTGGTGGAACCCAAAGGCCGTTGTTCGCAGGAATTAGCTCGAGTAGAATCGCCGCAATTTCTTTCCCCTGTCTTGCGAACAAAAACTCGAGCGAGCTCAAATCGTCGAGCTGCGCAATGATGGTATCGGAAACGATCGACTGCGGGACTCCCTTTGAAGAACTTTCTGCAAGTTCCGCAACTCCACTTCCCGCTTTCGCGAGAAAGCCGTCACTATGACCGTGGTAACAGCCGTTGAAAGCTACAATCTTGTTTCTTCCGGTGAAACCTCTTGCTACCCGTACTGCCGTCATCACCGCTTCCGTACCGCTATTCACTAGGCGAACTTTGTTCAAAAACGGATAGCCTTTGAGAATGAGGCCAGCCAAATCGACCTCTTTCGGATGGCAAGCACCAAAACTCGTTCCCATCTCCGCTTGCGCTTGAAGCGCACGGACTACGGCGTGAGGTGAATGCCCCAAGAGATGCGGTCCGAAGGAAAGGCAAAAGTCTACGTAGGGTTTCTGATCGACGTCATAAAGGTAAGGGCCCGAGGCGCGAGAGAAATAAATCGGTTCCATGCCCACGTGCTTGAAGGCTCGCACGGGAGAGTTCACGCCTCCTGGAATTCTCGTGCAGGCCAATTTGTACCATTCAGAGGAATTCATTCGAGCCATCCTTGAGAAGAAACCTGAGAAGCATGATAGGTGAGAATCAATTGAGCTCCCGCACGACGAATGGCGAAAAGATTCTCGAGAATGATTTTTCTCTCATCCGCCATCCCATGCTTCACAAGCTGTTTAATCATTTCATACTCACCGCTCACGCTGTAAGCAGCGACCGGTACGTCACTCTCTGCCGAGAGCTTCGCGATGATATCCAGATACGGCAAAGCGGGCTTTACCATGACTAAATCCGCGCCCTCCTCCAGATCGAGTCGAAGCTCGCGCAAGGCTTCCTTCGAGTTTGCATAGTCCATTTGATAGCTCGCACGATCGGTCCCGCCCTGGGGAGAAGAGGCCAAAGCCTCTCTAAAAGGGCCATAGTATGCGGAAGCGTACTTCGCCGTGTAAGCTAAAATTCCCGTATCGGAAAAACCGTTTTCATCGAGACATTTTCGAATTGCACCCACTCGGCCGTCCATCATATCGGAGGGAGAAACGAAATCCGCGCCGGCTTCAGCATGGGTTAGGGCCATCTTTGCTAGGAGGGGAAGAGAAGGGTCGTTTGCGATTTTCTCGCCGTCAATCACACCGCAGTGGCCGTGACTGGTAAAGGGGCAAAGACAAACATCGGTAAAAAGAATCGCTTGGCTCCCAAAGCGTTGCTTTAGAGTTCGCAAGGTAGCCGGCAAAAGCCCTTGATTGTCGTAAGCGCCGGAGCCTAATTCATTTTTCTCAGTAGTCGATCCAAAGAGCATGAAGCCCTTGATACCGTGCTTTAAATTTTTCTCAATCTGCCCTGAGAGACTGTCGACTCCCCATCGATATACTTCTGTAAAACCTGTAATGGTCTCTTGAGCCCGCGGTTCCGCCGCGAGAAAATAGGGCTGGACTAATTGATCGACTCTGAGAGAGGTCTCTTTCAAAAGGCTTCTCAGTTGTGGAGTCTGACGTAATCGACGAGGACGCTCTAGCATAGAAGCTCTCCAATTCTCTGGAAGTCTCCGTCGGGAAGCTGCTTCTGATCCGAGAGGCCCTTTCGAATCAGATGTTGGGCAGTGTACCGTCCCAGCGAAGCGACCTTCACCTCTCCCGGAACTCTGAACGCACGAGAAAAAGCGTCGAAGGAGGAAGGGGAGGTAAAAAGAATCAAATCAAATTTCGCAAGCTCGGCCTCCGAAAAAGAAACTCCCAAATCTTTGCGAGGCTTCGTGCGATAGAGGGTGATTGAAAGCACTTCGCAGCCCAATTCTTTCAGCCGATCCCGGATCGTCGTTCTTCCGCCTTCCGCCATCGGAATAAAGAAACTCGGCTTTTGAGAATTGTTGCTCAAGAGATCTTCAAACTCTCTCAAGAAACATTCTGTTCCCGGCTCGGTCGGATAAAAATCAGGATTGAATCCATCGCGAGCGGCGGCTTCCGCCGTCGATTCTCCGATGCAGGCTACTTGAGTCTCTAATGGAAAATCGACTCCATTTTCCAAAAGCACTTCGCTCCAGAATTGCACGGAGCGCTGGCTCGTAAAGAAAATCCAGTTCATCGGCTTTTGAATCAACCGCTCCACCAAGTCGGCACTGACAGGAAGTCGCTCGAACTCCAGTACGGGCAATTGCACCCATTCCAACGCCCTTCCCGTGTCCAATTGAGAAGGACAACGAGAGGCAAGATCATCATGTTCTCCGGTAACCAAAATCCGGACTGGCGATTCAGACATTTAATGCTTCCTTGAAGTAAGCGACGGTGCTTGCGACCAGAGTTTCTTCCGCGTCACCAGAAATGTCAAAGCTCCGAAAGCCTTTCCAGGCGTGGCTTTTGTCGGTTTTAGACCGATCCAGGAGGCCCAGGAAAGCCTTAAGTTTCATTGGCTTACCAGCCTGGCATCGAACGCCCAAAGGAAGGCTACAGCCGCCCTCGAGCTCTCTTAAAATAGCTCTCTCAATGCGTGTTTCTAAAGCCGCCACAGGATCGTGGAATTGAGCCAAAGCATCTTTCACCTTGGGGGGCAAATCCCCCCTTCCCTCGACGGCCAAAGCCCCTTGCCCCGGGGCCGGAACAAAGTGATCCGATGGAAGCGCCTTCATCACAACTCCGTCTAAACTCAAATTCAATCGATGAAGGCCTGCTTGAGCGAGCACAACCGCATCGAATTTCCCCTCCCGCGCTAGCTTCACTCGCGTAGGCACGTTTCCCCGGATGGACTCGATCTTTAGATCCGGCCGAATCGCCAAAAGTTGCGCCTCTCGACGAAGAGAGCTCGTCCCTACTCTCGCCCCTTCATGCAAGCCCAGTGGCAATTGAGGGTGAAATTTTGGAGCATGAAAGACAAGGCAGTCCTCCGTGACCTCACGTTTTGGGATCGCGAGCACGAAAAGGCCAGGCGGTTGAAGCGTGGGTAAGTCTTTTAAGGAATGAACTGCTAAATCGATCTCGTTTCGAAGAAGCGCCTGCTCGAGCTCCTTAGTGAAAAGGCCGGGCGTGCCGTCGAGCTCTACCTCATAGAGCGGCTTCGTCCGGTCCTTATCGCCAGAACTTTCTATCTCGACGAGCTCACACTCGACGCCAAGATCCTTCAGGCTGCTTAGGATTAAAGTGGACTGAGTTTTGGCGAGGAGACTCTTTCGGGTACCAATTCTGATCATTACAACTTTTGTGCTCGGGCATCCGGATCGGTAATCTGCCTTAGAACGCCCTTTAAATGTTCGCGAGAGAGATGAAGGTGCCGCTTAGCGAGCTTCTCCGCCCACCTTCGAACTTTTTCCTGGTTCTCCGGAGAAAGATCGCTAGCAAGACCGGCCCAAGCATTTTCCAGCTCTTTAAAAAAATGGGGCTCGATTTGGCTGAAATCTCTGAGTAGGGGTGCTTCTTTTTGATCGAGGCAATAGTCCTTCAGCGCCGTTTCAATCATCTCTTCGGCTTCGCCTACCGCTTGCGCCCGAAACACGGAATTTCTCTCCGCTTCCACTTTCAAGTCCTCAAGTTGAATCACCTCGGCGAATTCAGGCGGGACTTCGGAGCGGGCCACATCCGGCGGCTCGGCAAAGTCGAAGACGAGGGGCCTCACATGAGCGCGTCGAAAAAACTCGCGACCCATGAGTGGATCTCGGCTCGATGTCGCCGTGAAAAGATGGGTGAAAGGGGGTGGAGTCGAGAGAAAATCCGAAAGGGGCATCTTCATCGCGGTAGCGGCCTCAGGAATTTCCCGCAGTTTTTCAAGCGAGCGATTCACCCAAAGCACGGGAACGCCGGGCCGATTCTTCTGCATCCACTGCGCCACCAAAATGATAATAGGGCTTCTCCCAACGAGCGCCACTTGAGTGAGTGGATTTGTTTTTTCCAAGGTCTCCAAATGTTGCAGGCCAAGGGTCGCTACCGACACGGGCTTTTCCCCGAGCTTCGTATTCGTTCGGACTTTTTTCGCGGTGCTAAACGCAAGCTCAAACGCCCGATCCAAGGAAGCATGAACCGGAATTTGATTGGCATGACTGAAGGCAAGCGCCTCTTTCAATTGACCCAAAATCTGCGGCTCCCCCACAACCAGAGACTCCAAAGAGCTTGCTACGCGAAGCAAATGCCGAAGGGCCGCTTTTCCTTCGAGGTGATACCCCTGGTAATAATCCTCATCCGCCAGACCCAGATGGCGGAGAGCTTTCGTCCAAAGCTTACGCGTGTCTCGAAAGTAATCAGACGCAGTAGTGTAAAACTCGATTCGATTGCAAGTGGCGAGATAAACGAGATCGGAAAATCCATGATCGAGCAAAGACTTTAGAACCGGCCCTCTTTGCTCCTGAGAAAGAAAAAGGCGCGCACGGGCCTCCGCCCTCATCCTGCGAAAATCTGTCCCCCACACGTGTAGGCGCATAACTCGGATAATAGCCGGAGATAGGGAATGTGTGTCACTAGAATGTCACTGATCAGACGGCGTCTTACTTCTTCGAAATTTCCTTAGATTTGCCGTTTAGGCGGTTGAACCAGTTGTTCCACGCCAAGGCATCGGTCGCGGCATATTCCCTACCGGAGATCTTGCGCAGGATGGCGTGAGAGATTTCCCGGTGATCTGGCTGCTTCGAGGCCATCAGGTGAATGAGCGCCGGAATGGAGGTCTTTATGAGCTCTTCTCTGACCCCTTGAGAATTTAGGGACAGTAAGTAGGCCAAGTAGACCGCCTTCGAGCGATCGGACACGCGCGGGTATTGAAAGGCCGCGAGGATGGGCTTGATGGGAATCACGAATTCCTGGTGAAATTCGGCGATGTCTCCCAAAACACGTAGAGCATTATTGCGAACGGCGGGCTCTGGGTCGGTGATGCGATCCACTTCAGCGTTCACGACTTTTTTGCCGTCCTTTAAGTACGCAAGTAGATAACAAGCCGAAGCGCGATACTCGGGCCGCTTGTCCTTCGCTTGAATGTCCAAGAGTTCTTTGCCGTATTTATTCACTCCATCTACGAAAATCTTTTCAAATTTTTTAAGCTTCGGGTGTTTGTGACCGAACGGACAATGAAAGGCGGTGCACTCATCCGCTTCAGGTTGTAGCTGACCGCTCTCCACCATCTGAAGAGCCGTTTCCTCATACTCCTGCCATTGCTTGATCAAATCTCCCGGATCCTTAAACTCGCCCGTGGGGGCCGACTGGAAAGCCATCCGTTTCTTCACGTCGTCTTTTTCCACTACATCCAGCGTAATGTGGATGGCCATATCGCCGGGCTCGAAATACTGAATGACACTCCACTCAGCGACGGGAAAACCAAATTTTTGCTTGATTCGATCCGCGAGCTTCTGCTCCATCTGAACGGACCCAGGATCTCCTTGGAGACCTTTTTCAAGCCAAGCCGTTAAATCGCTTCCGAGGGCCTCTCGCAAAATCACTTCGTTGATTCTAGAACTCCCATACGTTTCCAAAGAGGCGACGTAAGGTTTTTCCTCCTCACCGGAAGCGGCGGCGGCTCCTGGCTCTATGGGTTCCGTCTTTTTGGGAGGGGAAGAAACGATTGAGTTTCCCGTCGGAGGAGAAGTCTGACGAGAAAGTGGGATCGTATCGCGATCCGCAGCGAATAATGACAACGACAACACAGCTCCGGCCAACACAACTTGTAGCTTCATAATAGTACTAGTTTAGCAGCTTCTCGAGGCGTTGAGATCGTCGTCAAAGAGCATACGGTGTGTTCTCGTTGTGGCGTGTGTATTCAGCCTGTACCAGTCTCCCTCATTTTGAGCGAGATTGCTTCGGCCTGCGGCCTCGCAAGTTCAGGGCAAAAAAAAGCCCCGGAAGTCGAAACTTCCGAGGCTCTTTCAAATCAGACAATCAGAGCGACGCGCGAACGATGAGCTGGGTAATCCCTGTCTCAAGCGCAGATCTAAATCCGTTCGGATTGTTGATCAAGCTGTCGTTGTTGGTAAATGCGGCACCGATAGCCAAATTCGGATTCACCATATACGTGAGTTCCGGATAGATCCACATGGTGGTAGACGCCCAAGCGCCACTGGCTCCCGCTACGCCACGCGTACGAACATTCGAAATCCAAACCGGAAGATCGAGCGACAAGCTGTCGTTGAAGCTGATGCTCGGCATGAGGTAAACCCGGTTTTCAAACGCAGGGTTAGGAACGCCAGCAGTATCCCCGCGGCTAAACACGGGCACGATCGGCACTTCCATCAACCAAACCGTCAGAGCATTGCTGAACTGATGGCTGTACTTGAAGTAGGTGCGGAATTTGGTGATCATTCCCGCATCACGCGATCCTTGCGAAACAGGCGTGTAAATACGCTCTTCCAAGTGGAGCGAATTCGTTCCATCCGTAAGAACGTTATTCGCATTCGCGCGAACAAATCCATCGAACACCGTGGAATTTACGGAATCCGGAAGGGCTCCCGGATTGTAGAGATTCGTATTGAAGTACTGGTAATAACGAACCAGATAGTTGTTGGTGAACTTATACCCGAGCATCGCTTCGTTCTCGGTGTGAAGCTCGCCGATTCGGCTCGTCCACGAAGGACGCACTTCGAATGAGCCCATGAGCTTCGCTTCGGACGGCACCGCGACTGTCGCGGCTGTCGTTGCAGGCGCGGGGTTAGCAACAGGGGCGGTCTCAGCCGTCACTGGCGCCACCGCTGCCGGTGCACTCATTTCCACATTAGCGGGAGCAGCAGTTGCTGCTGCCTTAGCCACTTTGCCTTGTACGGCTTTTACATTTTTGGAGGCCTTCTTTTCAGCCGCCACTCCCACAGCCGTCAAAAAGACGGTCGCGAGCACGATCCATTTATTTGCCACGGTAACTCCCCTTGGTTTAAGTCGATTCATCATTATGAAAAGAACGACCGCTTATACCATGCGTCTCAATTTGAAAACAAGAGGCTTGGGGATAAGGCCTAAATCGTATATTTTCAACACTTTGGTGAGATTATGAGCCCGAACGCAAAGCCGAACCGCCTGCAAAACGAGACTAGCCCCTACCTTCTCCAGCACTCCTTGAACCCCGTGGACTGGTACCCCTGGGGAGAGGAGGCCCTAAATAAGGCTAAAAAGGAAAAACGCCCCATCTTCCTCTCCATTGGCTACTCCGCCTGCCACTGGTGCCATGTGATGGAAAAGGAGAGCTTCGAGGACTTAGAAACAGCGAAGATCATGAACCAGCACTTCATCAATATTAAGGTCGACCGCGAAGAGCGCCCGGACCTCGACCACATCTATATGACAGCGGTCCAGGCCATGACTCAGCATGGGGGGTGGCCCATGTCTGTCTTTCTCACACCTGAGCTAGAGCCCTTTTACGGGGGAACCTACTTTCCTCCCGATGATCGCCAGGGGACACCCAGCTTCAAGAAAATCTTGGCGGGAGTGGCGAGCGCCTGGAGCCAAAGACCTGAAGAGGTCACGAAGTCCGCGCAACAACTCTGTCAGGCATTGAAAGAAATTTCGCACCCGCCCTCCGCGCAAGAGATCTCGGTGGAGCTCGTAGGGAATTCCATTCAACAAATGGCGAGGAATTTTGATTCCGATCACGGGGGCTTTGGATCTGCTCCCAAATTTTTTCACGCGATGGAAATGAAGCTGTGCCTTCGCCATTGGAAACGAACCGGGGCACAGAATGCCTTGGCCATCGTCACCCTTTCTTTGGATAAAATCGCTCGGGGTGGGATCTACGATCAATTGGGCGGAGGTTTTCACCGTTATTCCACTGACGCCGAATGGCTGGCCCCGCACTTCGAAAAGATGCTCTATGACAATGCACTCATGGCGGAAGTTTATCTCGAAGCCTATCAAGCCACTCAAAAGGTGGATTACGCCCAAGTAGCTCGAGATATTTTGGAGTACGTCCTTCGCGAAATGACTTCTCCCGAGGGTGGTTTCTATAGCACCCAGGATGCGGACAGTGAGGGAGAAGAGGGAAAGTATTACGTTTGGTCGGAAGAGGAAATTCGAAAGAGTCTCGATAAGGAAAGCGCCGACCAATTCTGTGAATTTTACGATGTCTCTGCAAAGGGAAACTGGGAGGGGAAAAGTATTCTCCGCCGAAAGAGGGATTGGGACATGCTCGCGAAAGAGCATGGGACCGACCGGCAATGGCTCGAGGACTCTATCTCTTCGACGAAAAGAAAGCTCATGGCGGAGCGAGCTCTTAGAGTAGCTCCCTTCCGCGATGAAAAAGTATTGGTGAGCTGGAATGGTTTAATGATTCAATCGCTAGCGTTGGGATATGCAGTCTTAAATGACGAGAGATATTTAAGGGCCGCGCAAACCGCGGCGCAATTTATCTTAGGTAGAATGGGCGGGGCCACGGCCCTTCGCCATACTTACAAGGACGGACAAGCGAGAGTCCCTGCATTTTTGGATGACTATTCTGCTTTAGCTCTGGGGCTTGCTACCCTCTTCGAAGCGGACTTCAATCGCAATTGGGAAGAGCAAGGGAAAAAACTAGTGGAGCAAATGCTCGAAAAATTTTGGGATAAAGCTACCCATACATTTTATTTCACGCCCAATGCCCACGAAAAACTCATCCACCGCCCGAGAGAAACCCATGATGGAGCCACACCTTCCGCATCCGCAATGGCAGTGACGGCATTGGTGCGGTGGGGACAGTTATTAAGAAAAACCGAATGGCTGACGATTGCGGAAGACGCGTTGAAAGCGGCCTCACAGCAAATGCAAAAACTTCCTTCCGCTAGTGGTCAATTCTTGTGTGCCCTGGATAGGCTCAAAAATTCTCCGAAGGAGCTGGTGCTAGCACTTGGAAAATCGGAAGAAGAAAACGAGCAGGCACTGCGCACTCTTCGCGCTCACTACCACCCAAGCGATTGCCTTCGTCCCGCGGGGAGCGACCAGCCATCCAAGGGTGGGGTTCCGACCCTTTACATTTGTGAGAATTTTACCTGTACCGCACCGTGCGTAGGCCTCGACGCGATGACTGCCAGGCTTAAATAAGCAAAATAACTCCCCGCACCAACTCGATAAATCCCTCAATTTTTGAGGGCACTCTTCCGTTAGTTAGGGGAGTGGGGAAACCCCCTTCTCTAGAAGCACTTCTAATCATTTCAATAGGAGAAAGTAAGATGACTAAGACTAAGAACTACCGCAACGGGAAGTTTGGAGCCCGCTGCTATATGAAGACAGCTGGCAATGGGTGGGAAGTTGGATTCGTGTACGGTGGCAAGCCCATCTTCGTGGGCAATTTCATTCACGCGTCCGAAGCCAATTCTTGGTGGGGCACGATGAATCGCGAAATCCGTAATTTCTCCAAACGGCACAAGGTGACGAAGAATTTCCCCAAGAACAACTATGGGAAATTTCTCGGCGCGTATCTCTATAGCTGCTACTACCGTTTCTTGAACACCGCGTTCACGAAGTACACCCGTTTCTACGGCCGCACGTACAATCAGGGCACGCGCACGTTCAAGACGTGGAATAATCGCACCAATACAACGACGCACGGTCCGCGCGTGGCTTATTTGAGAGCTGCTTAGTCCCGAAGGTTTTTGCTGGTTGTTAGTTGAATAGTTGAAATGAACCGGCCCTGGGAACCTCCCAGGGCCGGTTTTTACTTTCCTGAGGTTATTGCAAACTCGCCATAAGTAAAATCATCAGCATCGAGCTATCAAACTGCTGCGCGGGAGCGGGGGCCATCAATGACGCCTCATGGGCACACCCCGTGTTGCACTCATAAGCCATTTGAGAATCTTGAATGGAGCCACACATTTTGGGGCAGTAACTCTTGATAATCTCTTCTTGGGCCGACGCGTAAGTCTGAGTCGACGCTTCGCTCGAGCCCTTCGTGGAAGAGGCAGTCGCCGTCGAGGTCGAACTTGCCCCCGTCGTATCTCCGCTCGGCATTTTCTCGGGAACATACTTTGCTAGCTCACTGGACCCAGCGGGCTTTCCCGCATTAATGTTATCCACCATCTTATTGTAGGTGGAATCGAGATTGCCCAGATACTGATCGTACTTCGGCGAATTTACCGCCGTGGTTTGACCGTCATAGGTCTTGCTAATTCCATCGATCGTATTGTTGTACTGCTGATCCTGCTCTGGGGTCCGATAGGAAGTGGGCTGATTGGGCTTCGTTTGTGTTTTGGAGGGAGGAGTGCTGAGACCTAGCTCGGCGTGAACAGCCCCCGAGAAGAACATCAAAAGAAGAAAATAAACACGCACGCTTTTTATTAGAGCAAGGCAAGTGCCGCCGCCAATTCCCAGGCCCAACTCCCACAAATCAAAACTGTATTCTTAGAGAATTAGGCCCAGGCTAGACACTCGATATTTTTGTCTACAGCTTGTTCACGGAAATAAAAAAAGAGGGGCAAATCGTCGAATTTGCCCCTCTTCTCCAATTTGATTACCGAATAGCCAGTGTCTTTAGTCTGCGAAATTCAACTTTAGGCTTGGGTCGCCAAAGAAGGTTGCGCCCCAGTTCACCCAGCGAATTTCTTGCGCGGTCTTAAGATCAATGAAGGCGCGCTTGGATTCCTGGTGAGCGAGGCCGAACTCATGAATACCTTTCGTCATGAGCGCGTGAATGAACTGACGGTGAAGCATCTGCGAGCCACCAGGCGTTTTCGTCGAGTCGAATTGAGGATCCTCGGGCGCTAAGCCATAGGTCGAGTTTCCGACGGCGGCAAAGCCGGCATTGGGAGCCGTCAATAACTTATCTACGAAGGAACCCGTCGTGAACCCGCCCGCGAAGCAGCCTTGAGTGTAATAGAAGAAGGGCTCCACGTTTTTCATCGTATTGATGGAGCTAGAGCTCATCCTAAAGTTGTAGCTATTATTCGAGTGGCCGAGATGATTAATCATGCCGAACGTCGTGGCATTGATAGCCGTCAGAGCATCCGTCCCGGTCCAACCTCGGGTTGTACGGTCATAGAGTTTTTTGAACGTGAACTTCTCCGCCGGATAACCCGTCGTCTCGAACTTGTGATCGGTGCAACTACCGATAAGCTGCTCCATGTAGTCATCACCATAAAGATTCATCTCGGTAAAAAGCATCTCACCGGCCAAGATTGTGTTCTTGGAAATGGCGTGAGTACCCGCCCAGACCGATTTCTTCACGAATTGCTGAAGCTGCAAATCGGAATCGATGACGACTCGACCCACGGCCACTTCCGGAAGGAAATCGACGTCGCCTCCCTTATCTCCGTCGGTCGTCTCGCCCCAATTCTTGTCATTGTTGTAGTTAAACGTACCGTCCAAATTGGAATAGTAGAGATCGGCCGGAATTTGCTCTTCTAAGTCCACCCAACTTGATCCGCCAAAGTAGGCTTTAATTTTGGACCACATGGGGCGAGAGGGAAGAAAGCCTTCAGTACTCGAATCCTTACTTCGGCCAATGAGAAGGACGTACTTGATTCCAGAGTTTTTGTACTGCGATCTAATATACTCACGAATCTTCTCGATGCGATCCGTGCCCGCGACTGCGTCGATGTCTTTCAAGTTAGCGACTTGAGAGGTGATCCCCCGATCGCTTAGCGCAGTTTGAAAATCCGTAAGACCATAGGTCCCTTTATAGTCAATGACCTTCTGAGTCGCGATAATGAGGTAGTCATACGAATAACCGTTCTTTTCTTGGACCGGAGCTAAGACCATCTCAGGATTATCAACAAAGGACTTCACGTCTTTCACTTGATGCAGGAGGAGTGGAGTCGGTCCGCCCCCACCCGTACGCACGAGATTTAAATGAACTGTGAGGGAGTCCACATATTCCACCCCACCCCCGCGCTGAACCACTAACGGATAAAGCGTAACCAGGGCAATGGAAGTCCCATGTAGTTTTTGAAGGCTTATCCGGTAGCGACTCTCCGGATACTGGCTACCAACGAAGTTTGGAGCAGCGGCTGGAAGAAGTACCCGGGGCGGATTCTGCCGCCAGGAAATGGGCGCCATGCCACTGACACTCGCAAGCTCGATATCGAGGTGCTGATGCGCGCCCTCTTCAACGACTACGGAATCCACTCCGTAACCGCCTGGTAGAGCGATATGCAGGGGCTTTAGAGGAATCATCGGCAAGCCGCCCTCCATGGAGAGCATCAGTCCCGGCATAATGGGGACCGCTTTTCCCACGCGATCTTTTTCAAACTCGGCTTTCGGAAATACAGTTTGGATTTCAAAGGTTCCCGAGCCATCCCTATTTTCTAACCATCGAATGCTGGTATCCGGTGACGCAAACACGGAGGTGGCAAATAAAACTCCAATAAAAAGAGTACTGACACGAATGAGAGAGTTCATACGAGTTCCTCCATGCCTTACAAGGCCCAGATCAAATTTTTAGGTAAAGACAGTTCGAGCGGTGAAGATAGGTGAACGAATCGGCTCTAATGATACAACAGGAGCCCGAGATGTACAAAAAAGCTGAAAATTAATTTTGGGTAACCCATTTTCAAAGGAATGGAGGTGACCTGACTAAAATCGAACCATTCACCCTGGTCAGGGAATACCCCGTCCAGTGGGCATTAGGCCACTTCATCAACGTCATAGTCGGGAAAGAGGATAACGGCAGGGTGTACTTTCAGCACCTTGGCCAAGACTAGCGCCCGCTCTCTCCCCATCTGTCTTATACCACTTTCAAGAGCGGAAATATTGGACTGGGGAATTCCCGAAGCACTTGCCAATTGTTCTTGGGTCATCTCCTGTAATTCCCGCAAAGTCCTAAGCATTTCTCCAGGGCTAATCGAGGTATTAACCCGAGCACGAACAAAGTCTTTTCTATTAATTTTGGGACGCATTTACTTCCTCCTGTAATCATGAGGGGTTATTTCCACCTCAAAAACCTCAAGAACCCTCTCTTCCACTATGTAAATAACTCGCCACTGCCCTCCCAGGCGTGAAGACCTGAAACCATTCCATTTGCCCTTTAAACTCTCATCATGAAAGCCCTTAACATGGCGAAGACCGGTCGGTCCCTGAAGCTCGACCACGCGTTTCCACGCTTCATATCGAACGATAACTTCTCTGGGTATTTTCTTGAGTATCCTTAATACGTTTCGCTTTTCAAGTACGCCCCACATACACAATTGAGTATATACTCATTATAGTATAATATCAATCCGGAAAAATAAACCAACCGCTCCGGAAATGGCGGAGTTGATGACTCAGGACCGACTAGTGGGCAGGCCGATCTCAGCGCTGAATGGACGGTTTGGGTGGCAAAAGAGCTCGTGAGCCATCTTCGGGAGATAAAAAGCACCCGACTTACTCTCAATATTGAAAAGTAGCTGACCCCTTTTTATTTTTGATCACCAGAAATGTGTGGCGTTAAGGTAGCCCCTGTGGCCTTTGAAATTATTCTGCTCGCCAATCGCGCGAAAGACATAATTCAAGCCCAGATCCCATTGGCGTCCCACACTCCAGACGAGAGAGAGGCTCAAAGGAAGCTGGAACGCGGTTTTTTTGGCGGGCAAGGATGCTCCGGCGGCAGGTTTCAGGACCTGAAAGCTCTCGTAAACTAATTGGCCGGTCACGGCGGGAGAGACCGACCAGAATTCGGAAAGCTGGAATCGGGGACCGAAAGTAACCCCAGTGCCCCAGCTCGATCCTAAATTTCCCGACCGGTAAGTAAAATCGGCGCTTAGGGTCCCCTCAATGGCCGTATTGGAGGAAATCTTCTTTCTGTAGAACAAAGAAGTGGCCGGTATGATCATGAATCCTAGTTCGCCGGAAGCATAGCCAAGCCCGTGAACTCCCGCATTGAGACCCAGCACGTGATCGTCGGAATAATCAAGCTGGAAGGAAAGCTCAAGGGGGAGCAAGAACCAATTCAGCGTTACCGTATCGGAGAGTGAACTTTTCCAAACAAGCGGGATGGGAATAGGTGGGACTGCTATGGAATCAGAGGAGTCCGAAGCAAAAACGTAAGGAGCAAAGATCTGCCAGGCCGCAACTCCTCTGGGCAACGTAAAGGGCCGGTCAATTTGAGCACGAGGGTATTTGTCAATTTCGGGGCCGGCCGCGCACGACATTAAGAGCAAGCTCAAAGATAAGAAAAAAATTTCCCTGCACCAGCCGCGCTCAATCATTGTTCCACCTCGAGACTCTTTGACCGCAAAATAACGGAATTCGTGGGGTTCCGCACCATTTTTCAAAGGCCGTGTTTATTTGAGTAAAAGCCGGAATGTTCACCGGCGAGTAGCCTCCGACTTCAAGTCTCCCTCCGGCTGGAAGTGCGTTTATGGGGGAATATTCATTCCTCCTTTCCTAAGGAAAAGGGATCTGACTATCGAATTTCTTTTCAAAGCTCTCCCTAAAGTCTTGACAGCAAATTTGGCTGGAGGTGGTGAGAAACTTCCTCTATCCTTCTTGGGAAATAAACGGCCCTTCTTGCGCACTTAAATGGCCGGTATTGATCCCGTTCTCGCCTTTCCAGCCCGGATACATTACGTACTTTTGAATGAGAATGGTGAGCATTTCCCAGCAAAAAAAGAGTGATAAAAAAGCCATGATAAAACTCTTTTCATGAAAGACATCGCTCAAACATTGAATGAAAAGGCTAAGAACCTTGCCGCGGATTATTTACGGACAGAAGGGGAGTTGCTCTTGCTTCTCATTGAGATGCGACGACAAAGGGTCTTTCCCGTACTCAATTACTCAGGAATTTTTGATTACTGCGAAAGAGCACTGAAACTATCTCGTGCCCAGGCCTATTATTTCAAATCAGTCGCTGAGAAATCAGAGGAAGTGCCTGAAATTAAGGAGGCTGTTCTTCAAGGCGAGCTCACCCTTTCCCAGGCGAGAAGAATTGTGCCTGTGGTGACAAAAGCCAATCACGAGCAGTGGATTAAGAAGGCAAAAACCCTTCCCCAAAAGGACTTGGAGCGAGAAGTCACGGCGATAAATCCAAAGGCTAAAGTGAAGGAGAAAATTCGGCCCCTTTCGCTAAAGGTATCTGAGCTTCGAGCAGTCGTGGATAGGGAAACAGAAGAAAACTTAAGAGCGTTACAAGATCTTCTCTCTCAGAAACTTGGGAAGGCGGCAACTGTGGCAGACGTCATCGCTTGGGCGGCTAAGGTGACTCGTCAGAAATTTGACCCCGTCAAACGCGCTGAGCGTTCCCGCTCCGTTTCCTTAGGAAAATCCCCGAAAATGGGCCGGCATCCGATACCTCTTTCAGTAAAGCACCCAGTGGTGAAAAGAGACGATTGGCGCTGTACCTACGTAAGTGAAGATGGAAGGCGATGCGAAGAAAAGCGCTGGCTTGCTCTTCATCACGTAAGAGAGGTGGCTCGGGGAGGGCTTAATACGGTTGATAACCTACGTATTCTTTGCCGCTCACATCACAAGCTGGTTCATGCTTCCTCCTGAAGCATCCGCCAAGAAACTGGTCTAGCTATCGAAAGCACCCTAAGAAACCTGAATTTGGGAGAAACGTCTTATCGAACCAATCTTGAAAGTGGGAACTGTTAAATTTTCCTTCGAAAAATCAACCCGAGTGGTGGAGGCGATGGGGATCGAACCCACTACCCCGAGCTTGCAAAGCTCGTGCTCTCCCAGATGAGCTACGCCCCCGGTAAAAACTTCAAATCCCTGCAGCTCATCTGGGAGAGCACTCTCGTGACCATCTCACGGTCGCTGTGCTCCCTAGGGCAGATGAGCTACGCCCCCGGTAAAAACTTCAAATCCCTGCAGCTCATCTGGGAGAGCACTCTCGTGACCATCTCACGGTCGCTGCGCTCCCTAGGGCAGATGAGCTACGCCCCCCGATAAACTGGGGAAACTGTGAAGAACTCTTAATTATCACGCCCCTGGCCAAACAGTCTACCTCGGCTCACAGGTCCTTGACCATACCCAGCATCGGGAAGTGAAGCGCCTCGCTCAATAGTTTCCAAAAAGTTTCACTGGGAGTGCGGCGCAAAAGGCTTGAGAAAAAGCGGAGTAAGTCCGCTTCCGCACTGACCGGGAGGGAAATGCCCAAATGCTCACAAAGGTAACGGGTGTGGCGTTCATCGTAGGAAGAAAGAATTCGAATCGCGAGATTTATGACCTGGCCCTGCTGGCTTTGCGAAAGCCCCTTCCAAAACTCCTCACAGATTTTTGGGTCGTTCAAAAGCGTCGGGGATGGAAGTCCCAACTCTACCAGAAGCTTCTCATATTCTGAGTGGTCCGAAGTCTTCGGAACTGAAACATGCTCCAAAACTCGGTAGCCTCCAGAATGATCGAAAGGAAAGTAAAGAGCCAGGGCCGAGTGGGTGAAAATTTTCTTGAAACGTAGGCGATCGGCCTCGGCAAGATCCAATCGGCTAGAAATGCCTAGTCCTCGGAATACTGGATGGACCACGACACGGGAGCTTAGAGCCGCCGATTCATTGATCTTGCGAAATAGGCCTACCTTTTCGTAAGCGCTCGGGAAGAGTTTCGTGAAGACCCTCACCCCCACGAGCTTTCCGCGGAATTCCGCCTTTCGAACAGAAACCACGTCGGTCGGATCGTGCTGATCCATGTAGTGGAAGGGCTTGAGCTTGAAATAATCCTCCATCGTCCCTTCACTGACCAGGACTTCCTGGCTCTCAGGCAAAGAACGAATCTTCGTTTCGGGATAAGTAATTTCGCACCCGCCCTCAAAATCCAACTCGACCAATGTGTCGGGATGTAAAGCATCCTTTAAATCATCGTGAGCCGTGGCTACGATGCAGGTGAGATTGAGATTTCGAACCACGCGCTGAAATTGAAACGCAATGATCCGAGCCGTCACGCGATCCAAGGAGGAGAGAAACTCGTCCAAAATCAAAACGGATGGCTTTTGCCAAAGCAAGAAGGCAAGGCGAAAGCGCTCGCGCTGGCCCACGGAAAGGTGCTTCACCCGAGTCGTCAGCACCCTTGCCTCTCCCAAACCAAAACGACCGAGCCATTGAACGGCCTCTGCCAAATCGCCTTGAAAGCTTTCAATTACGCTTTTTCCAAAGCAATCTTCCGGCTCCTTTACGTCGGGAACTTCAAGCTGAAAGCGGATCGCGTTCAACAGCGACGACTTCCCGGTGCCGCTGTAGCCCGTTAGGTAAGTCAGGTTTCCGATCTTTAGGGCTTGCGAAGCCAAAAGGACTCTGGAATGAGCCCCGGGGGGAAGACCGAATATTTGTTTTACCAAAATTTCGCGAGCAGTTTCCCGTGCTATGACGTCCGGACGAAACTCTACACCCACATTTAACTGCACCATTGGGCCTCCACCTTTGTACTTTGCTCGAAAAAATCGACGACAACCGATCGATTCAAAGTCTTGATCTCCCCGATCCCAGTCAAATATTTAAACGCCTCGAAGGCGATCATGACCGACGCCCAGGAGTTCGTGAAGCAAAGTGAAGCTTTTAAGGGCTGTTCCGCTGCACTAAAAGCAGCATGCGCACGAGTCATCGCGGCTTCGTAGACCCTCTTGGACGAGGAATCTAGAAGTAGCGGCCCCACCGAGGCATCGCCCAATCCAACACCACCAAAAAGAACGGGGACTTCGAGCTCGCGGCTCGCTTCCGCCACCCAAGCATGAATGAGTCCAAGCGGCTTATCCGCGCAATTGATGACTAGATTGGGTCTGGCTTCG
>JAHFAF010000342.1 GCA_023250715.1 Pseudobdellovibrionaceae bacterium
CCCAGGCGGCGGCACCTGCCAAGCTAACTTAAACCCCGACGTAAGTTGCACGGTCAAAGTCCGTTATTCTCCCACAGTAGACGGGCCGTCGGATAGCGAGGTCAGGATCGCCTATCATGATGGGGGAACCAATCGCACGGTTTCCACCACCGTTGCGGGAACGGGGGCGGGGGCCGCGTTTCTCACGCTTTCGGAAGCGAGCTTTAATTTTGAGCAGGTCGTCAAGGGCAATTCTCCCGTGCACGAATTTATTCTAACCAATAATGGCGGAGTGGAAGCGACAGATTTGAGAGAAGGAATTCCCGCGTTGACGGCGCCATTCTCTTTCGAAGGCGGCAGCTTCCCCGGGACGCGCGGTACTTGCGGAAAAAATCTTAAGAACGGAGAGAGCTGCACCATCGCGGTCAGTTTCACCCCCACCACAGTGGATGGATCGTTCGGGACATTTAAAGTGGCTTATCATGATGGGCTTACTCAAACGTTTGTCGCGGGGGACGTGGAAGGCTCGGGCTCGGAGAGTGCACTACTCACAATTTCCGACGAACCCATTTTTGACTTTGAATCGAAAGCACAAGGCTCGTCCAACGAGCATATTTTCGTCCTTACCAATCGACCCGGAGGACAGCCCGCGACGCTAATTACTCAAGTAGGAACCGTGGGCAGCTCCTTTTCCATGAAAGCGGGGGATTATCCGAATAAGTGCACCTCTACCTTGAATGCAGGGATCAATTGCAATCTTATCGTCGTATTTTCCCCCACCGCTCCAGGTACGGTCACTGGCACGTTGCGCATCCGCTACAATAATGGCAGCTCTACGGCCCCGCCCGATCTGGCCCGCCAGATGACAGGAAGAGGAGCTAATGGTGCCGAACTCGAGCTTTCAGAAAATGCCGGGGAAAGTTTTTCAGATTTCGGGCCTCAAATTGTGGGAGTCACCACCACGAAAAAGCTGACACTAAAAAATATTGGGGAAGTGACGGCGACGGCCATTCAAATGGGCACGACCGCACTCATAGCACCTTTTTCCTACAACGGAGGCACCGGAATTTTTCCAGGAAATGGTGTCAGCGCATGCCAGGGAACCCTTGCGGTGAACGATTCTTGTTTCATCTACGTGAATTTTTTCCCGCTTGCGGCCGGGGCCGCCGTCGATGGCGCCGTGAGTGTGAATTATTATGATGGGGTTAGCACGAAAGCCATCGAGCGTATGATCAAGGGCTCTGGGCTTGCGCAGACTTCAGCGCTGCGAATCACGGCCACCGAGGGGGATGGATCTTATAAATTCGGTGCCCCTCCCCTGCATATTCAAGTGGTCTTCGATCGCGCGGTCACGGTCGCGGGCGGGATACCCACGATCCAACTCAATTCGGGCGGGTCTAATCAAATCGCAACCTACAGCGCTACTTCGGGAGACACCCTAATTTTTACTTACGCCATCACGGCCACCGATGACGTCGCCCGCTTGGACGTCGTCGGTGCGATTACACTTAATGGCGCCACCATCAAAGACGCTGGCAATCAAGTGGCAAAGCTTAACCTGCCGGTGGGCACACATCCGCAAAGCCTCGCATCCATAAGATCAATTCGCATCGACAATCAGCCGCCACCCGCGCCGGCGCCGCCCATGGCCCCCGCGACGGTCAACACAAATTCAATTCCCTATAGCTGGGACCCGGCCACCGACAACGACCCGAGCGGAATAGCGTCATACGAAATTCAAGTATTCGATGGCGGTATCGTAGTAGCGACTCAGACGGTTTTCACTACCTTCTACGAATTCACTGGCGGAGTGAACGGGAAAAGTTACTATGCTAAGGTGCGCGCCTTCGATCGCGCGGGCAATGCGTCTGCCTTTTCTTTGAGAGGCACCGACGCCCGAGTGGAATTGCCACCGGCCCTTACACTCGGGTTGAATATGCCGGTACTCTACCGAGGGCAAGGAGCCATAGCAAAAGGGACTGTCACGCGCGATTCCAGCGTTGGTCAGGCGACAGTCAATCTAGCATTAACGGATGCCTCCTCCTCCATTTCAATACCGCCAAACGTCACATTATCTGAAGGGATGACCTATGCGGATTTTCCTATTGCAGTAAGTGCCACTAGTGACGTGGCCATTCAAGGAACTAAGTTCGCGACCATTCAAGCGACCTGTTCGGGGTGCCAATCGTCGAAAATAGGTTTCCAGATCGCAGATCGAAGAAGAATCTATTTTGGCACGGCCTCAAAAGCCAACGACCTATGGGATGCTGGTTCGGGCCATGGATGGACGGGACCCTTAGCAAGTAGGATTTGTAACTTGAGCTTTGGGGGTACTTGCTACGATCAGAGTTTCACCCCATCGACATTTCAGGCGAGCGCAGAGGCTGGTCAAATCTTCGAAGTGAACGCGCGCATTGGGCACTATACGGGGCAAATCTATAGCGCCGCCGGAACGTTAATCGTTAGCGGTAGCAGTTTACAAAGTACCATGTTGGTCTATTTTCAAGGGGACCCTCTGAACGGTTTTACCCGTACGGTGAAAGCCACTCCGAACATTAATTACGAGAGGGACTATTCTTTTCGAAATTCAGTTGTGGCAGATAGTACCGGCCTTAGAGTGACCTACCAAAAGACGAGCGCGAACTATGCGTGGGCTGCCCCCGATATTGAAATCGGCTCTCAGCCCGCCTATGTCACCTTGAAAAATTCTCCTCGAGTCGATCCGAGTATTTTAGAAGTGCAACTCTTCCTTACCGAGGAAGCGGTGGCTTCCTCGGTAAATACGTCCACTGTTTCCATAGTGGGCCCCAATGGTCCTATCAATTCTGGGGTCACTATCACCGCAAACGATCCAGATGGAAACGGCTATGCTGGGAGCTACTCCATTACAATCAGCGGCGATCTTCCCCTCATGACAAATTACCTGTTTAAGTTGAGTAGAGACATTCTCCCCCGATCGGGCGTCGCTTCGTTCGACTTCAACGGCAACGGCAATCTCGCAGATTCAGACGATGAGATTACGCTCAATCTCGCCGATACCTTGCGCTTTGATTTCAAGCTACTGCCCTATGTTGCAACAGGACTGGAGCGAGGTTTTACAATCGTTAAGGACTCTACCATTGCATCTGCGATAAACTGGGGGTGGACCGTGGCCCTCCAGAGACAGGAAATGCTAGCTCTAGATTCCCTAAATTCCCTTCGGCGGGATTGGGTTTATGCCAGATCGTATTCTAGCCCTTCTTTTTTCAATGTGAAGGTTCTGCCGAATCGTAAGTACAAAGCCCGTGTTTATATCGGTCATCCGACTTTGGCTTTGTCTAAGTCTGCGGTCATTGCAGTGACCGGGGCAACTCAAGCGATCAACCCTGGGGTCACCTTAGGTACTGTTGCCATTGGCAACTACTATTTTGATAAAACCCTCAATAAATACGTCGTCCCTCCGCTCGCGGCAGGTGTTTATGACACAACTGTAATTACAGGTGTGTCGGATGCAAACGGACTTTTTCAAGTCTCCATGGCTTCTAACGGCCTCAGCCAACCCTTTTGGTACGCCGCCGGCATGGATATCTGGGACGCCACTTCTCCTGATCCAGGGTTGAATTATTAGAGTGTCATTGCGAGGAGCAAAAGCGACGCGGCAACCCTTACGAAAGCATGGGGGTTGCCGCGCCTTCGGCTCGCAATGACCAATTAGAGTGGAAATTCGTCGGGAGTCGGCGGAGTCTCTTCGAATCCGATCCCTTCCAGCGTTTTCAGGAAGTCCACTAGGGCTACCTTTTCGCCCGGCTGTAACCCCAACGGAATAATTTTCTCGTCGAGATGAGGGTTTGCGTGGCCGGCTTTGTTGTAGAAGTCGATCAGTTCCGGCAAGGTGGCGATGGAGCCGTCGTGCATGTAAGGCGCGTGGCTCAATAGATTTCGCAGAGTCGGGGTTTTAAATGACCCGGTATCCTCTTCATGGCCAGAGATTTTCGATCGGCCCTCATCTTTAAATGCGCCATTTGCAAAACCAACGCCCGTGTTGTGAAACTGATTGTCCGTAAATAGTGGAGCGCCATGGCACTCATTGCACGAGCGATCCTTATACAGATCAAATCCTCGCTGCGCGGTTTCAGGATAGATGACGGTAGGATCGGCCTGCCATCGATCAAATAGAGAGTTTCCCGACATTAGAGTTCGTTCGAAATCGGCAATCGCCCTGGTAACAGAGGAGAGACTGATCGGCTCTTGAAAAAGCTTGCGGTACCCCTGAATGCTCTCCAACTTCGCAACCAGCTCGGCTTCGGTCGTGCCCATTTCAGCGGGGTGAAATAATGGCCCACTTGCCTGCGCTTCCAAAGTATCCGCACGGCCGTCCCAAAAAAACGGGCCGCCAAATGCTTTATTCAAGATGGGGGGCGGTTTGCGTGTCCCTTGCAGGCCAGCAATCCCCGTCGCCACCGCAGTTATCGACGAATAGCCGTGCTCGACCTGATGGCAAGTAGCGCACGAAATCGTCCCATCCTTGGAGAGACGCTTGTCGTAAAATAACAACCGTCCCAATTTGGCCGAGTCTAAAGTAGGAGGTGAGGCCGACTCGTACTTGGAAAGCCCCACCAAGGGATCGTTCAAGAGCCAATTCAATCGGGTCGCAATGTCTGTAGCGCCGAATGCGGGCAATGTAAAAAGAAGGAGTAGACTCCTCACCTTGCACGCTCCACCGCTGGGCCGGAAATTTTTAGAACAACGTTTCCGCGCAGAGCCTTTGCGATCAAACAATGCTCCTCCGCTCGTCGTACGGCGCTGTCCACAGTCCGAATGAGTTCCGGTGTAATTTCTCCATCGATTCTCACCAAGGGGGAGTGCTCGATACTTTTCACCGTGA
>JAHFAF010000343.1 GCA_023250715.1 Pseudobdellovibrionaceae bacterium
TCATGATGGGTGCCAGCGGAAAGCCTCTCAATAAAGAAGGCCGCGTGATTCCGATCGAAAAATCCGGCGTAAAGATCATGTCGATGGGATTTCTCGTCCCTGACAATCAGCCGGTGGTTTGGCGCGGGCCCATGGTTCACGGTGCTTTGACCCAGTTCATGAATCAAGTGGAGTGGGGGGATTTGGATTATTTGTTGATCGATATGCCTCCCGGCACCGGAGACGCGCAGCTGACGATCAGTCAAACGGCGCCGCTTTCGGGTGCAATTATTGTGACGACCCCGCAAGAAGTGAGCCTTCTCGACGCGAGAAAAGGGCTTCAAATGTTCGTGAACGTGAAAGTTCCGATCTTAGGCGTGATTGAGAACATGGCCGGATTTGTTTGTGAGCATTGTAACCACACGACACAGATCTTCCGCCAGGGTGGCGGCCAGCGGATCGCTTCAGAAATGGGCGTGCCGTTATTGGGCAGTATACCAATAGACCCGCATCTCGCTGAAGACAGCGATAAGGGCAGTCCGACAGTGATATCGCACCCAGATTTGGAAGTGGCGAAACTTTACAAGAAACTCGCGGGCGATGTGGCGGCCCAACTTTCGGTTTTACAGGCGCAGTCGGCAGGGACGTTCCAGCCTTTGTCGCTTACTTGGAAATAATCCATGAATTCAGCGTTAGCACCCACTGAACTCCGACAACTAGGTCCCACGAAGCTCGGCGTGATTTGGAATGACAATCATTCCTCCCTCTACTCGGTGAGAAATATACGGCTTGAGTGCCGGTGCGCGAATTGCGTAGATGAATGGTCGAGAGAGAAAATATTGAAGCCCGAAACGATCCCAATGGATGTGAAACCCGTTAAGATCGAGTCCGTCGGGCGTTATGCCTTGAAAATCGATTGGTCGGATGGACACAACACCGGCATCTACCCCTTTGATGCTTTGAGAAAACTCTGCGAATGCCCGACATGCCAACCGCCGAAAAAATAAAGCCTGGTCTTTTCGATTTGAGCGATTGGGGAGGCGTTTTTATCGAAGGGCCGGATGCTGCCGATTACCTGAATCGGATGAGCACTGCGGACATTAAGAAATTGGGCGTGAATGGGGTTTCTCATGCTGCTTTTCTGACTGGTCGTGGGCTCGTCGTTGCATTGGGTATGTTGGAAAGAGCCACCTCGGAGCGGTTTTTCTTCTGGCATTCTCACGGGCAAACGGAAAAGTTGCTCGCCCACCTTGAAATGTTTCACTTTGCCGAAAAAATCACGTTTTCCGATATGAGCAGTTCAACTGCACTTTTGGGTTTTTGGAGGCAGGAGCCTTTTCCCGGCGTTTGTGAAATGAAAGTCTCATCGGGAGAATGGAATGACGTGTCGATGTCTGCCTGGCGAGAAGACGCGCGACATCAGTTCATCTGGGGTAAGATGGATAGGCTCGTTTACGAGGAGATTCGCTCGCAAGTTCCATGGCTGCCCCTCTCCGACTACGAGTATTTGCGTCTCGAGGCGGGAATTCCCGAGGTCGGTAAGGAGGCGGGTGAGAGCGATATCATTCTTGAAACCGGCTTTGATCGATCGGTAGCACGCAATAAAGGATGTTATCCAGGCCAGGAAGTGGTCGAAAGAATTTTTACTTATGGAAGCGTGAACCGGAAGCTTCTGCGAGTGAGCTGGGAGGGCGAACTCCCTCCTCTTCCCGCAGAGTTTGAAGTGGATGGAAAAACAGCGGGGCGTTGGGTATCCGTTGCCGTTGAGCCGGGGCAAAAGGATCGGGGTGTGGGGCTCGCCTATGTTCAGAAAAATTTCTGGGAGTATGCGAAAGGGGTGAAAGTGGGCGGGGCCACCTTACACTGGAAAAATCTGTGAAAAAATATCCAATATTTCGATTTTTCTCTTCCCTTAAACTAGCCGTCTTCTCCATTCTTACCCTTGCAAGCGTACTTACTTATGGAACCATTGCCGAATCTTTTTACGGCATGCGGGGCGCTCACAACCTGGTGTACGGCACCTGGTGGTTCCTGGGTGTTCTTCTTGTTTTAGGCCTGAACGTTCTTTGCGCGGCCCTCTCGCGCTATCCGTGGAAGCGGCACCAAACCGGCTTTGTCGTCACACACGCGGGCATTCTAACTCTGCTCCTCGGCTCCCTTCTTACACAGCGCTATGGAGTGGATGGAAATCTCCCCGTCGTCGAGGGAGGAGAAAATAATGAAGTTCTTCTAAATGATCTCGTGCTTGCTATTTCCGAGGAAGATTCTGATAACCCCTCGCTAGAAATTCCAATTCCGGAGTCCGCGCGTGCGAGATCGGGGAACCTCATCACACTTTCCTTAGGCGGAAAAGACTCGATATGTCTCACGCGCTTCGTTCCTCGCGTAGTGATGGAAAAGAGAACGACTGTAAGCCCCCTTCCTGGAGCGGGAGTGCCGGCGATTGAGCTGAGTCTTTTTAATAGCCGCTTTCGTGTCGAAGAGTGGATGATGGCGACGCAGCCGGAAGAAGCCACCGAGCTCAATATGGGCCCTGCTGTTTTGACCTTCAAGAAATTGTGGTCGAAGGGGGACGAAACCCGTTTCTTTCATCCTCCTCCAGTCCCCGAGGAGGCCAAAACAAAGATGGGAAAAATCGCGGTTGAGTACCGCGGCCGTGTCTATACCGGTGTCATCGAGAGCCACTGGAAAAAATGGAAGCCTTTGCCTGGCTCGGGACTCGATCTTATCGTCGATAAGTACCTCCCCTACGCGGTGGTTGAGAACAACCAGCTTATCTCGAAGAGTAGCGAGCCCAGGAACCCGGCCACCCAAATTCGTCTTCGCACAGCCCAAGGCGCGGAGGAAAAACACACGGTTTTTGCACTTTTTCCTGAGTTTACGACTCTGCACCGTGCCCACGGGGGAGGGGACGTTCATCTCAGCGTGAAGATCAGGATGGCTGCGGCCGGTGAGCAAGATGAGCTCATGGGGGTAGGAAAGAAGCGAGGCCGTCTTGAATTAGCGCAATCGGTGGATAGTAAGAAATTATTCTATCGGGCCCTTTCCCCCACCGGAAAAGTAAACGGGGAGGGAGAGGTGCAAATAAATAAGACGATGGACACGGGCTGGATGGACCTGCGTTTCGAGGTGAAGTCCTGGTTTCCGTACGCGATTCAAGAAGAGATCCCGCGTGAGGTGGACAAAATAGAAGCGGGGGGAGAATCGAATTTTTTGTCCGCGATCTACCTGGAGCCAGGCGGTTGGATTGTCGAGGGAGATGCGAAACTCATTTCGGTCGGGGGTAAGAAAATCACGGCTCGGTTGCAGAAATCGAGGGATTTTCTTCCCTTTCCCATTTTCTTGAAAAAATTTACGGTTGGAAACGATCCCGGTACGACCAAGGCTGCATCTTATGAAAGTGAAGTGACGGTGAAGGATGCGGGCCAAGGGATCGAGAAGAGTCAAAAAATCAGCATGAATGAACCTCTAGAGCATGGAGGCTTTACTTTCTATCAGGCGAGTTATCAGCTCAGAGAAGATCGGCCTCCCATTTCCGTCTTCGCTGTAAATCGGGATCCCGGGAGGTGGGTGAAATACCTGGGCTCGCTCTTAATCGTGCTCGGAGCAGCCCTAATGTTTTATATGAACCCGCATTACTGGGATATTGTTTTGGGTCGAAAAAGGACATGAATATGAAGTTAGCTACTTTGCTTACGCTCTTCGCCACGGCAGCCATCGCTTTCACGAAGCCCGAGCCGAGGCCGGGATTTGACTGGAGCGGGGTCGGGCAAATCGCCGTTCAAGACAGGGGGCGCATTAAACCCTTGGATACTTTCGCAACCGAGTCTCTCCAATTCATCACGGGGAATCGGACTTGGAAGGGAATGTCCGCAGTGGAAGTCCTATTCGGATGGCTCATTGCTTATGACAAGGAATGGGAATACGAAACCTTCATTCGCATTGATCATAACGGACTAAAGCAAAAGCTCGGCTTTCGCGAGGAGGATAAATATTTCAGCCCGAAGGAGCTCGAACAAAATCAGCTTCTCGCCCCGCTCGTTCGCGAGGCAATGCAGAAGGAGCAGAGAAAAGAACGGGCAAGCGATCTGGATAAGAAGGTGCTCCAAATACAAAATCAAAGAGGGCTCTTGGAGTCGATTCTTACCGGCCGCGCGTGGACGATGCTCCCGAATCCGCAGGGACTGAATAAGGATTGGTTCAGTCTTTCCTCTTTAGGGGATCAAAACGCTACTCTTCCTTATGAAGAAGGAGCTGGGCAGAAATTAACCTCCGCGATCAAGCTCGTTCTCAGTAGTTTCATGGCGAGAAATGCATCCGATTGGAATCCCGCTTCAGCGGAACTTGCCCGCGTACTGCGATTCGATCTGGCGCCTTCCGCGTATCCGGAAATGGGGAAAATTCAGCGAGAAATTCACTACAATCATCTGCACCCTTTTCGGATCGCGTGGATCTCTTACGTGGTTGCGTTCATCGCATTGATGACCTTTCTCGTGACGAAGGCAAGGCCCGCTTCGATGGTGGGTGCCGGTGCACTGGGCTTTGGGTTTCTGGTGCACGCGTATGGTTTTGTCCTACGGTGTCTTATCGCAGGCCGTCCTCCCGTAACTAACATGTATGAATCGGTGATTTGGGTCACCTGGGGCTGCGTTCTTTTCTCTCTTCTGATTTGGCTTGCCTACAGAAATGCGACGATTCCGACTGCGAGCGTGGTTTTTGCAATAGTGGGTCTTGTCCTTGCGGACAATCTTCCCGTCATTCTCGATTCCAGCATCAATCCCTTGGAGCCAGTTTTGCGAAGTAACTATTGGCTCACGATCCATGTTCTTACCATTACGATGAGC
>JAHFAF010000344.1 GCA_023250715.1 Pseudobdellovibrionaceae bacterium
AAAGGAAATTATTCTCCTCTATATGGGAAGGGGAGAAAGGAATTTCACGGGGTTCGCCGCGATCGACATCCTGTGCGGTCTTGTTCATTTCTTCGACGAATCCCCGAAACTGGCGAACAAAACCAAACTCCAGAAAACAGTTGAGTACCACAAATAATAGAACCAGGCTGATCGCTCCGGAAAGGATCAAACGAGAGGACAGAAGCGCCCAAAGCGATTCCGAAGGGCTCTCCTTTAGATGGATCTTTGTCCAAAGGCGTTCGTTGCCTGTTTGGTCCAGTGGGGCCGAGAACTCGCTATGGGAGAGATCCATAATAGGACCTCGGGGCTTAGCCGCGGGCTCGATCTTGAAAGTAATTTCCGCACCCGTGAAGGTGGCAAGAGCAGGGCTGACGTGGCGTTGCAGATAGTAACCAATGACCACGATGCCGATCGGCTCGTCGTAAAGGGTTAGGGGGGAAAAGGAAATCAAAGCCGGCTCCCCAAAAAGCTCCGCGGGGCATAGGCCTTCCTTTTGGCTCAAGATTCGATTGAGTGTCCCCTTGTTAATCTCCAATCCATTTTTGTGAATGGGCTTTCCCTTGGGGGTGAGAATTTCCGCGAAATCGAAATTCACTTCCTTGCGGATTTTCTTAAGTCTCGTGTCGATAAGCTTCGTGTCGCCGCTTTCGAGCGCAATAATGTAAGCGGAGGCAAGGTCGTTATTGCTCCGAATGACACGTGTGTAATTATTCAGCTCTGATTTTTTTGTTTCAATTACGGAAAGCGCCACCTGGGAAATATGCTCCATCTCCTTTTCCCTGAGTGTGGCCGCCCCTTTATCCAGAGCGCGCTTCATTTGGCCCCAGGAAACCAGGAGGACTAGTAATACAACAAGAAGAGAGGAGAGGATGACGAAGGTTCGAAGGCGGATCATGGGGTCTTCCCCATGGTAGCCTTGAGGAAGGAGTCGTCGAAAATGTCTTTCGCTTTCAGTGTGCTGTTAGCGGGAATGACGCCATACTTTTTCGCGATTTGGATGCTTCGATTCCATTTCCATTCAGTCATCCAACCGAGCTTCGCCTTACTTACGCCTTCGAAGAAGAATCGTTGGGCGAGTTTTAGTTCCATGCTCTGCTGTTTCATCGTGAGCTCTTTGGATCCGGCGACTAGCCTTTCCGCGGGGTAGAATTTGTCGACGATCAGTTTTGCGGCTGCATTTACGTCTTTGAAGACTTCTTGCCAACCACGAATCGTCGTTTTCAGGAATTTGGTCATCGATTCTTTTTCTTTCTCGAGAATTTCTTTGCGAGCGAAATAGACGATTCCATAGAAATGAAATCCATTATCGTACCCAGGAAACACGCGAACTCTGTAGCCGAGGAGGGGGAAGGTGAGAGTCCAGTTAAATTCCCACGCGGGCAATGCATCGATCTCTTTTTCCTTGAGCATTTTTACCAATTCGACTTCGTTGATGGTCTTTAGCTGCTTCGTTTTGACGTCATTCAAGGTAAGGCCGCTATTGGCCAGCATGATTCGAAAGGTGTCCAAGTCCTGAGGGGCAAAGATGCCAACGGTTTTTCCTTTCAGATCTTTGACCGAATTTATTTTTGATTCCTGCCCCACGACGATGCAAATAGGGCTCGATTGATAATTGGCGGCAATGGCTCGAATCGGCATTCCCTTATCCGCGTAACGGATGATGTCTTGGCCGGAGTGAATTCCGACGTCCAATCTCCCCTCGGGAAGATCCGGCATTTCATCAAGGCCCGCGGGAATAAGCTCAATTTCGATTCCGGCCTCCTTGTACCAGCCTTTTTCCATTGCCATGAAAATTCCCGCGAACTCGGCGTCGGGAATCCAGTCGAGATGCACGTGTACAGTTCGAGCCACTGCACCCAGGGAAAAGAATAGGGCAGTAACGACAAGAATTATCGAACCAACGCGCATGAATGAAGTCTCTTTAAGTTATGGGAGGGGGATGTTTTCCCCCATCTAATGTAAAGGGTAAGTACCTGTTTTGACGCATAAAGTCTACTTGGAATGCTGTAAGTATTTGAATAGATGTAAAATTCTCTTGGTTCTAGAGGGGGCCGTTTTCTTTCATTCAGCAATTTTGTCCTGGAATGATCACTTTAAAAGACGGCTCTGTCTTCTTAAGGTGAGTTCAAGAAGGGCACAACGCCCTAGGAAGTTTAAGGAGAAAAAAATGAAACGTTCAATGTTGGTTGTAATCGGGGGTCTCTTGAGTCAAACGCTATTTGCATCGGTCACACCGGCTTCTTTGGCGATGGAGCAGGTGAAGGCGTTTCTGGATAATGAGGTTCGCAGCGAAATCCAGCGAGTGATTCCGCCTCACAAGGCCGCGAACTATTTAATTCAATTCAGTTCGAATTTGTCGCGAGGAAAATTTTCGGAGGAACAGGGTGGATTCTCGGAATTTTTTGGAAATACCGAGGTGATGGTTCAGGTTGGATTTGGGGATCTTTACCATGAAGTCGGCTGCCAGGTTTCCGCGACGACGGGAGTGGTTCCCTTCGCAAAGCAGATCGTTCCCATCCTGGAAGAGGAAGTGAATGGGGAGCAACTCGTGCTCAAAAGGCACCACGTTTCTTGTTCCGTACACTAGCCACTTTTCTAGAGGGACCGCTCGCTAGGCGCGGGCTGTCCCTCTTGTTTTTGCCGTCCCTTTCTCGTATAAATCCGGCCATGAAGAAAAATCTCCTGCTGTTTCTAATTGTTTTCACTTCCAATCAAGCCATGGCCGCTTCTCAGCTGAGTAGATCTCAGGCCAAAGTGGTTGGCGCATTCGTTGGGGCTTATTCGGGTGCTTTGGTGGGGCTCATTGCGGGCGTCGCCATCGGAGTGGCTCGCGGGCAATCGACGGGTGGCGCTATCGGCGGCTTAATCGGAATTCCGGTGGGAGCAGGGCTCGGTGCTTTGACGGGCAGTCTTATCGCGGGCTCGGGGTATCCCGACGAAGAAGAAGAGGCTCGACTCGATTTTCAGCGCCAATTCTCCCGGGCCTTGGTTCAGAATCACGAGTGACGGAACTGTCCGACGACTTCTACATGATGAGACCATAAAAACTGGTCGATTATCTGAAGGGACTCCAGTCGATATCCACCTTCTGTAAGCACTTTCGCATCTCGGGCAAATGTAGCGGGATTGCAAGATACTCCGACTAAAACAGGTGTCTTGGCCCTAGCCATGTTTTTTGCAAGCTCGAGGCAACCCGCGCGCGGGGGATCGAAAACAACGGCATCATAACGATTGAGCTCCTGGGGCTTTAGAGGGTTGGCGAAAAGATCCCGTTTTTCGACTTTCGCCACTTTGCCTAACGCCTTCACCGCTTTTTCTACGGATTCAAAGGCTTCGACCGATCCTCGCTCCGAAAGGGGGCCCGTGAAAGTGCCACAACCGGAAAAAAGATCGGCGAATTTTCCCTTGGGGGGAAGAGCGTTCATCACTGCGTTCACTAAAGCTTTTTCTCCGGCGAGTGTGGGCTGAAGGAATGCCGCCGGTGGAAGGGCTACCTGCAGGCGGCCGAAGCTAGCCATCACGGGATCTCGTTCGAACAAGATTTCGTAGTCCTCTTGGTCACTAGCACGCCAACTGATTCGTTCTATCTGTAGAACAAGTAGGATCTGCTCCAAGGCAGCGAGGACCTTGTCATCGGGTTCTCCTTTTTTTCCGAGCGGGCCGGTAATTGCAAGGTCAACGGTATCTCCCACGAGCTGCACCAGGAAATCGCAGGGCTTAGCTTCGTACAGTACCGGCCCCAAGAGCGGCCTGAGGTTATTCCTCAAATCGATCAACTTAGGAACGGCAACTAGGCAGGAATCAATGTTCGATATTTCCCTGGATCGTCGCCGATAGTATCCCAAAAGAATATCCAATCCGAATTTCATTGCAGAAAATGTGGCTCGCCGTCGATTTTCCCCACCAAGAAAAATTGGATCGTGCCATTGCTGCGGCTCGACCCCCACCTTTCGAAAGGCATCCTTCACCATTTCCACTTTCCACGCCTGATAGTATTTTTCATTCAAGTGCTGGAGAGTGCAATTCCCGCAAACGTCGTAGTGAGGACAAGGGGGATCTTGTCTTTGGGGTGAGGGGGAAAGAAGCTCAATGAAATCCGCCCGAACGACACCCTCAGGGTCCTGGTAGATTCTAGCCTTGATGAGATCCCCTGGAGCTGTTCGAGGAACGAAGATAAGTCCCTCGGAACCCTCATGGATTCCGTCGCCCTTATTCCCGAGTTTGGAAATGGAAAGATTGGTGACCGCCATGGCGGGTTTTTAAACTAAAAACGACATTATAGGAAGGAACTATTTTTTTCGAATGCGGGTGTTCGTGTGGAAGGCGTTACTCGACGGGAGATTTTTTATTGATCTGTCGAATCAGCTCCAGCGCCGACTCGAGCTCCACTTCATCCACCTCATCTGGATCGTTTACGACGTTAATGTAGCGCCGCTTCTCCTCGTCAGTCCAGGTGGTGCAATTTTTCTGGTACAGCCGTTTCCAGCGTTGGGTCCGTTCGTCACTCATGGTAATACGATATCAATTTCTGCCATAAAATCAGTTGCCAACAAATGATGCATAACGTTAGGAAAGTAAACATGTCGGAACATAAAGCACGCATCTATTGGGAGCGAGAAACGAAAGACTTCGCGTACGAGACCTACGATCGCACCCACGAGGTGACGTTCGAAGGGGGCATTCATTGCCAGGCCTCGGCGGCGAAAGAGTATTTGGGAAAGGCGGAGCTCGTTAATCCCGAGGAGCTATTGGCCGCGGCTTTGAGCAGCTGTCACATGCTCACCTTTCTCGCGGTTG
>JAHFAF010000345.1 GCA_023250715.1 Pseudobdellovibrionaceae bacterium
CCTAAAGAGACTATTTCCTAGGAAGATTTAGAACGCCTGCCAAACGACCGACTCAACTCCTGAATTTCCCGACTCTTGGGATCGAGTTTTAGGGCCCGCTCCAAGGATTGGGCCGCCTCCTCTCGATGATTTTCGAGCGCATTTCGTACAGCAAGATCGTAATGACAACGAGCGAGCCGATCGGCTGGAAAAGAAAGTCCTTCCAGTTTCAGAAGTGCCTCTCTTGCCTCTGCGACTAGCCCTTGCTTCAGATCGAGGTGAAACTCGAGCCAGTAAAGCTCCGGCCGATGTGGCTTTAGACTTTTAGCTTTTTCGAGAAGGGGACGCACAGAACCAACCTTCGTGGGATTGGATAGATACACCGAAGCAAGCTCCAGCCAAGCCATCGCAGATTCCGCGTGCGCCTGCGCCTCGTGCAGAGCAAGGCGCTCTCGATCTCGAAAATCAGCAAGAGATAGTTGAGAGAGAGCGGAAAGAAATACAGCATAGGGAAGAAGGGTAACGGGATTCCAGGGAAGGAACGCTACAACGGCGAAAAGCAGTCCTAAAGAAGGAAGATACCAATAGTGCGTGGAACCGATATTCAAATTAGGGATGAGCAAATAAGGAATCGCACAAATGGAGAAAAAAACGATTCCAGGCCGCAAACGCGAAGATCTTTGCGCAAAATAAAAAAAGGCCGCACAGAGGGAAAAGATCCAAATGAGGTGGGATTGGAAACTCCACAAAGCGCCGGGCCCCATGCGATCGTTCAAGCGCAGAGTGGAAATGCCTCGCCCCAGGAATATTAAGGGAAAACCTTCCAAAAGTGCTCGGCCCACGCTCATTCCATGTGCTTTCGGGGGGAGAACCGACCAACCGAGAGTCGATGAAAAATTGGAAAAGGAATCTTGGGGCACGGTGAAAATAAAAAAGGGAAGTAGAGCGATTGGCATCCAAAAAGCTGAAGCCTTGCGGCGGTTAGCCACGAGGAGGAGGGGGACAATGAAGAAAAAGATCTCTTTACTCAGCGAGGCCAGGGCATAGGCTAAAAGGATTGCCAAGTTCTTCTTCCATGCAATTTTCGCCTCCCAAAGATCGGCTCTGAGGGCGCAGAGAGCGAATAAACTTCCCAAAATCTCTCCCCGAAACTGGGCCACACTCAACGTCTCGGAATGGATTGGAAGCCAGGCGAAGAGCAAAGCCGTCCAAAATACATGGCTCTCGGTAAATTTGGGAAGAAAGCGCACCGCAAAAACCCTAAGGGTGAGGAACACCATCAGGACCACGAGTAAGTGGCCGAAAAGTGAAAGCTCCTTTTGCGCTAGTGGATTTCCCTCGCCCCACCATTGGCCCATGGCCAGGAAAAAATTCGCAATCGGTCGGGTGGGCTGACCCGAATACCGGAAACAATCGGAAAAGGTGTGCACTTCGCTCAGTGCCGAATGGTTGGCGACATACTCCACATCGTCGTAAACGAATCGCCCGAAAAGTAACGGCACCCAAATCACCAATGTGAGGAGGAGCAGTAACGGAAGTCGAAACATTAAAATAGTATCTCAAGCCGTAGGCCAAAACGCAGGGTGGGACAAGTCATGCCTAACTGATTGATTTTAATAAATATTTAACCGCAACAGTTTAGAAAGGATCTCTCGTTATGCTTAGAGCATCAAGGAGCTCTCATGACGAAGATTCTCTTTCTACTTCTCTTCCTCTTTTCATTTTCCGGACGTGCGGAAAACACAGTCTACTTCCCGCCGCCAACTCCTCTTCCGACACCCTCCCCCACGCCCTTCCCGACCATTACGTTGCTGGGAGAGAACTGCGTTCTTCACTTCAATGATTACTGCATGGCAAATGGAGTTTTTCAGGACGGGACTTACACTCTGCCCGACGGAAGCTCGCTCAATTGCCGCGATTGCGCGAGCAAGCTTGGAAACTTGAGCATCACTCTCCCATTTACCGGCGGAAATATAGATATCTCTTCCTCCTGTGATCCGACGAATAACGAGTTTAACTTCTCCAATTTGGAAATAAGCGCAGATTTGGAACTTTGGGAGATAGGAACATTAGACACAAGCTTTGAGCTAAACTTCCAGGACCCTGGAGAATTGACGTTCGGCTTGGGTTATCAATTTGGAAACCTTCATCTGGATTCCACTTACTATAAAAGCTCGGCAGGGCCCTTCCAATTCCAAAGCGCGACCGGAGAATATGAATATGGCTGGGTGAGCGGCTCGGCCACAATCGATGCGGATCGCCATGTGAACGTGGATGTGAGCGCCACTTTATGGAAAAAAGACTCGAAAACCTTTTGCATGAAAGCGGCTACGGGTTTCGGGCATTTGAACACCCAGGTCGGTGTCGGGTACGACGGCCCGTGTACCTCCTTCAATCTCATGATGAATCCCTTTGATCCCGGCCAATGCGAAGGAGCTATCCAAATAAACGGCGGTGCCCTCATCCGAAGTTTGAGGCAGCGAGCTGGATTCTAGATCTTTACGCTGGTAGATTGTTTCTACCTTGATCACCCACTTATTTTTCATTCTGATGGCCAGTGCTTCGGCGGCGGTGCCCGTTTTTTTCCCGAAGAGCCCTTCTCGTGGTGGAGTGCTCTATGTGCATTTCCCCTCGGCGGCGGAGAAAGATGTCGTTACTTTAAATGGCAGCCAAGTTCCGACGATTCCTTGCCCACCCAAATGGGGAAAGGGAGTTTGCGCTTTGACAGGCATCGCTATTGACGGCACACCCGACACGATGGAACTCGCCGTGGACGGAACCAAACCAATCGCGATCCCGGTAAGGTCGAAGAAATACCCCGTAAGCCCCTTGAAGGTAGACCCGGCACATGTGGATGTGAATCCAGAAGACAAAAAAAGAATGGAGGAGGAGCGGGCAGAGGTCACTACCCTTTATGCAAGCTCCGCAATAAACCCGCTTTGGAAGGGCAAATTCATACTTCCCGGAAAGGGAGGAACAACGAGCCCGTTCGGAAGTCAGCGCACCTTCAACGGAAAAGTTGCAAGCACACATTACGGGCTCGATTTAAGAGGGACGGAAAAGACATGGGCCTTGAGTAGTAACGCAGGAAGAGTCGTCCTTGCAAAGGAGCTCTTTAACGGTGGGAATATGATTATCGTCGATCACGGCCTTGGAATTTTCACTAGCTATTCCCACTTGAGTTCTTTCGCCGTCAAAAGGGGAGATCTAGTAGAAAAGGGACAACGCATTGGTCATGTGGGAAGCACAGGCCGCGTAACCGGTCCACACCTTCACTGGGCCGTTCGCATTCGCGATCTCTTCGTCGATCCGAAAGAGTTCCTCGAAGTCTTCAATAGGGTATGGGCTGGGTGACAAGACGTTGTTGAGCTTTAACGGCTCTACATCATTAAAGGGGGCGTTGATGGAGTAGAGCCGCTTTAACGATAGCCGACGACCGGACTTGAACCGGTGACCTGCTCATTACGAATGAGCTGCTCTACCGACTGAGCTACGTCGGCGCGGTAGAAACCCCGTAGTACTATCACGGGCTTAGCGTTCACTTCAAGAGATAGAGATCTAGCCTTAGGAGGCGGTTTCGACACGCTTGCAGCCCCCCCTATAGAACTCCTCCCCATAATACGATTAAGCATAGAAAAAAAACACGAAAGGACACTTCAGCCTGATCCTGTCCGAAGCAGGGCTAGAATGTTTTCAGGAGGCCTCCCAATAACCGCCCTCTTTCCATTGGTAACGATGGGCCGCTCGAGGAGAATGGGGTTTTGGATTAAAACCGCGATCCACTCTTCAGGGGAGCCGGGCGGGTTCTCATCTAACTTGAGTTCTTTGAACTTCTGCTCCTGGGTTCTTACAACCTTTTCCGGCGGAAGGCTCAGCTGAGAAAAAAGTGTTTCCAAAACTTCGCGAGTAAGAGGAGACGAAAGATAATCCACCACTTCAAAGGGCTTTCCGGATTGGATCAATAACTCATAAGCGGCTCTGGATTTACTGCACCCGCTATGATGAAAAATTTTTAAATGAGTCCAGTCCTCAAGACGGTGAACCTTGCTTACCGCACTCACGTTCAAGGGGCCATAAAGGTGGGGAAAGAGCTCCTTCCCCCCTAAGGTGTTTTCAAGTTTCAGAGGAGAGCTCACCCTCTCTTCCTCTATCTCCAAAATAAGCAATCCACTTTGATTTCGATAGTACCTCTCCAAAACCCCGGCCACCTGATCCCGTTTGGAGCAATGGATGAATCCTTCCGTATCTAATGAGGAAGCCCGATAGCTTCCCACCTTGGTAGCGTTTTCCCATTCCTTCAATCCAACGATGTGAAATATAGCGGCCATAGCCCTTGTTAATTTGTCGCCAAATAGATTTCGTACCACCCTCGGGCATTCACTCGCTTATGAGTTTCCGTAATTAATGTATCCAGTGGCTCGTGAGGATCGGAAAATTCCTCAGCAACCTCAAGTTGATTTCTAAAAAAATTAGATCGCATTCGAACCACCACATCGCCCACCTTCATTCGCCTCTTGTAGTACTCGATGCACTCCGAGCGATCCGCCCGGATACACGTTGTCCAAAGGGATGGGGTCGAAGGCTTCATTTCGCTTAAGAGATAGCCTGCGGGAAATTGAAAATAGAAAAGTACATGCCGATCGGGTTTCGCCACCATCTTTAGATCGTAAGATATTTTCTTTAAGTATTCTCTTTTGAACCTCGTCGTATAAAGGCCCTTGTAAGGGCCTTCCTCGACCTGAGAATCAAGGTTTTCGATACGGCCGTTCTTATGAGGAAATAACTGGAAGAGAAGAAGAATGACAAGTGTCAATGAAGCGAAGCTAAAAGGTGCAAA